>JAUSJX010000038.1 GCA_030647435.1 Candidatus Rokuibacteriota bacterium | reverse complement strand
CCTTCTCCTCCATGTACTCGAAGCCGCGCGCGTCCCGGAGGGGGCTCTCGGCCTCGTAGTCCCACCGGATGCGCGAGGAGCGGTACGTTTCGTACGAGTTGATGAGCAGGAGCGACGAGAGGATCGGGTTGAAGTCGGGCTACGCTGGGCGGAGGTGACCTGGACCTTCGCGGTGAGCCGGGGGCATGCCCGCGAGGACTGCCACACCTTCCAGAAATTCACGCTGAAGGCCTGACCGATGCCGGAAAACAAACGGGGCTACGGAGCGCTCCGTAGCCCCGCAAGATTTTGGTGGAGCTGAGGGGGCTCGAACCCCTGACCCCAAGACTGCCAGCCTTGTGCTCTCCCAACTGAGCTACAGCCCCACCGCGAAGTGAAGGATACTGCCCGGGTCGAAAGTTGTCAAGGTTGACCGGTACTTGCGGAGTGCGCTCCGAAGGCAGGTCGGCTCTTGACGCAGCGCGGCTCACCTGCTAGCGTGGCGCGTGCCGTGAGAGAGAACCCATGGAGGAGCGAACGATGACGAAGCGAGCGGTGGCGGCGGCGATGGTGATGCTGGCCCTGGCGGTGGTGTGGCCGGGGGCGGCGCAGGCGCAGGCGCCGATCAAGATCGGGCTGGTGCAGGGCATCTCGGGGCCCTTCGAGGTCTACGCCAAGCAGGCCGTCACGGGCTTCAAGCTCGGGCTCGAGTACGCCACGGGCGGCAAGATGGAAGTGCTCGGGCGCAAGATCGAGGTGCTGATCGAGGACGACCAGCTCAAGCCCGACGTCTCCAAGCAGAAGGTGACCAAGCTCTACGCCGACGACAAGGTGGACCTGATCGTCGGGACCACGTCGAGCGCCGCGGCGCTGGCCATCCTGCCGGTCGCCGCCGAGTTCAAGAAGGTCCTCCTCGTCGAGCCCGCCGTCGCCGACAGCATCACCGGCGAGAACTGGAACCGCTACGTCTTCCGCACGGGCCGCTCCTCGAGCCAGGACGCCATCGCCAACGCGCTGGCCGTCGCCAAGCCGGGCGTCTCGATCGCCACCATCGCCCAGGACTACGCCTTCGGCAAGGACGGCGTCGCCGCCTACAAGGCGCAGGTCGAGAAGTTCGGGGCCCACGTCGTCCATGAGGAATACACGCCGCGCGACGCGACCGACTTCACCGCGCCCATCCAGAAGATCCTGGGCGCCCTCAAGGACGCGAAGGGTCCGAAGTACGTCGCGGTCATCTGGGCCGGCAAGGGTGGCCCCTATGCCCAGCTCGTCGCGAGCAAGATCGACAAGAGCGGCATCACCATCACGAGCGGCGGCAACGTGCTCGACGTGCTGAAGGCCTTCAAGAGCTACAACCTCGAGGGCATGATCGGCGGCGCGTACTACTACTACGAGATTCCGAGGAACCCGATCAACACCTGGCTCGTGACCGAGCACGAGAAGCGCTTCAAGGAGCCGCCGGACTTCTTCACCTGCGGCGGCTTCGCGGCCGCCATGGCCGTGGTCGCCGCCATCCAGAAGGCGGGCGGCACCGACACGGAGAAGCTGATCGCCGCGATGGAGGGCATGGAGTTCCAGACGCCCAAGGGCAAGATGATCTTCCGCAAGGAGGACCACCAGGCGCTCCAGAGCATGTACATCTTCAAGCTGACGTCCAAGCCCGATGTGCCGTGGCTGATCCCGACGCTCCTCCGCGAGCTTTCGCCGCAGGAGACGGCGCCGCCCATCCAGAACAAGAAGTAGGCGCGCCATGCCGCGCGTCCCGGCCGACGGCGTCTCGCTCGCGGTGCACGAGTGGCCGGGCACGGGCCCGGCCATCGTGTGCATCCACGGGCTCACGGCCAATCACGTCTGCTGGCTGAGCATGGTGGATCTCCTCGCCGCGAAATACCGGCTGATCGGCTACGACCTGCGCGGCCGCGGCGACAGCGACAAGCCGCCGGCGGGCTACAGCCTCGACCAGCACGGCCGCGATCTCCTGGCGCTGCTGGATCATTTCGGGCTCAAGAAGGCCGTCCTGATGGGCCACTCGCTGGGCGCCCACATCGCGCTCAAGTTCGCCGTCGCCCACCCGCAGCGCGTCTCGAAGCTCATCCTGGTGGACGGCGGCATCGACGTGCGAGCCGAGATCATCGACTCGCTCGGCCCCGCCATCAACCGGCTCGGCGTCGAGTTCCCCTCGCTCGACGCCTTCCTCGGGATCATCCGCAGCCTGCCGATGTTCACCGGCCGCTGGAACGACTACCTCGAGCGCTACTTCCGCTACGACGTCGAGACCCTGCCCTCGGGCGCCGTCCGCTCCAAGGCCTCCAAGAGCGCCATCTCGGAAGAGCTGGCGAACCTCCAGCGCGAGCGCCTCTGGGTCTACCACCACCAGGTCAAGTGCCCGACGCTGATCTTCCGCGCGCCCGACGGCCTGCTGACGCAGACGGATTGCCTGATGACGCAGGCTGAAGCGGTGGCGATGTCCCGCGCCATTCCGAAATCGAAGCTGGTCGTGGTGCCGAAGACCAACCACTACACGGTGCTGCTGGGGAAGAACCCGCGCGTGAAATCCGCGCTCCAGGCGTTCCTCAAAGGCCAGAGCTTCCTTAAGGAGAAGTAGCGACGGCCGACGCGCCCGTTCTCAGCACGCGCGACCTGACGATACGCTTCGGCGGCCACGTCGCCGTCGACCACGTCAGCCTGGATGTGCCCGCCCGCGCGCTCAAGAGCATCATCGGGCCCAACGGCGCCGGGAAGACCACGCTCTTCAACCTCCTCTCCGGGCAGTACCGCGCCTCCGAGGGGCGGATAGCGTTCAAGGGCGAGGACATCACAAGCTGGAGCGCGGCGCGCCGCACGCGCGCGGGGATCGGGCGCTCCTTCCAGCTGACCAACATCTTCCCCACGCTCTCCGTGCTGGAGAATGTCCGCGTCGCGCTCCAGGCGCGCGCCGGGCTCCTCTTCAATGCGTGGCGGAGCTACCGCGCGTACCCGGAGCTGGAGGATCGCGCGTGGGAGATCCTCGAGACCGTTCTGCTGGGCGCCAAGTGGCGGTCCCCCGCCAGCGAGCTCGCCCACGGCGAGAAGCGCAAGCTCGAGGTGGGCATTCTCCTGGCGCTCGACGCTGAAGTCCTCCTGCTCGACGAGCCGACGGCGGGGATGTCCCTCGAGGAGGTGCCGTCCATTATTGCGTTGGTGGAGGCCATCCGCCGCCGGCGCGACCGGACGGTGCTCCTGGTCGAGCACAAGATCGACATGATCATGGCGCTGTCCGACTCCATCGCCGTACTCAAGGACGGCCGGCTCATCGCCGACGACACGCCCGAGGCCATCAGCAGGAACGCCGAAGTCCAGGCGGCCTACTTTGGTGGCGGCGGGGGCGGCGGCGGACGCTAGCATGAGGGAGATCGTGCTGGAGGTCGAAGACCTCCACACCTACATCGGCCAGCACCACATCCTCCAGGGCGTGTCGCTCCGCGTGAAGCGTGACGCCGTGACGGTGCTCCTGGGGCGGAACGGCGCCGGCAAGACCACGACGATGCGCAGCATCATCGGGCTCCTCCACCCGGCGCGGGGCGCGATCCGCTTCGAGGGCAAGGCCATAGACCGGATGCCGCCGTACGACGTCGCGCGGCTTGGAGTCGGCTTCGTGCCAGAGGGCCAGGGGATCTTCGCCACGCTGACGGTGCAGGAGAACCTGCGCGTTGCCATGCACCGCGAGGACGCCGCGAGCCGCGAAAGGCTGAAGCGTATGCTCGCCCTCTTCCCGGATCTCGAGCGCTTCCACCACGCGCGCGCGGGCACGCTCTCCGGCGGCCAGAAGCAGATGCTCGCCATCGCGCGCGCGTTCGTCAACCCCCAGCGCCTGCTCCTGATCGACGAGCCGTCGAAGGGCCTGGCGCCCATCGTGGTCGAACACCTGATCGCCGCGCTCCGCGCCGTCAAGCACGAGACGACCGTGCTGCTGGTCGAGCAGAACTTCGCCATGGCTGAAGCCCTGGCAGACCAGTTCTACCTCGTGGACGACGGGCGCACGGTGCGCGAGGGATCGATGGCTTCTCTCGCCGCTGACGCCGAGCTGAAGAAGAAATACCTGGGCATATGAAGCGCGCCGCGCCCGCCCTGATCGTCCTGGCGCTCGCGCTCCTGCCGCTCCTCGGCATGGAGCCGCGCGTCTACCTTACGCTCACGGTGGCCGGGCTCGCCATGGGTATGCTGATCTTCCTCGTCGCCTCGGGGCTCACGCTGATCTTCGGCCTGATGGACGTGCTGAACTTCGCCCACGGCGCGCTCTTCTCCTGGGGCGCCTACGCGGGCTTCAGCGCGGTCCTGCTGCTGAACCGTCACGCCGGCTGGGTCTCCTCGCCCTCGGTGTGGCTCAACGCGCTGGCCCTCCTCGCCGCCGTGGCCGCCGCCGTGCTGGTCGCGCTCGCGCTGGGCGTCATCATCGAGCGCGTGATCGTGAGGCCCGTCTACGGCCAGCACATGTTCCAGATCCTGATCACGCTCGGCGCGACGATCATCCTTGAGGAGCTGATCCGCATCGTCTGGGGCCCGAACGACCAGGTGATGCCGGTGCCGCTCTCCTTCCAGGGCTCGTGGGACGTGATGGACGTCATCGTCCTGCGCGTGCCCGTCATCGCCATCGGCCTCGGCTTAGCAGTCTACGCGGGCCTGCTGCTCCTGCTCCACCGGACACGCGTGGGGCTGATCGTCCGCGCCGGCGTCGAGAGCGGCGAGATGGTGCAGGTGATGGGGCACAACATCTACCGCTACTTCACCGGGGTCTTCGCCCTGGGTTCCGCGCTGGCGGCAGTGGGCGGGCTCATGTGGGCCGTCTTCCGTCAGTCCGTCAGTCCCGCCATGGGCGGCGAGCAGCTGATCTTCGCCTTCATCGTGGTCATCATCGGCGGGCTCGGCAGCGTCACAGGCTCGCTGGTGGGCGCGCTCATGGTGGGGCTCTCGTACAATTACGTCGCCTTCCTCCTGCCCAAGGCCGCGCTCGGCGTCAACATGGCGCTCATGGTCCTGGTCCTCCTCATCCGCCCGACGGGTCTCTTCGGAACCTCGCGGTGACGACGCCCGTCGAGACGGCGCGCAGGGCGGATCGCGCGCGGCGCTGGCGCCAGCCGACGGTCTGGCTGCGGCTCCTGGCCCTCGGCCTCTTCGCCCTCGTGCCGCTCGTGATCCCGTCCTTTCAGGCCACCGACCTCGCGATCAAGATCGCCATCTTCGGCGCGCTCGTGGCGAGCTACGACGTGGTGATCGGCTACACGGGCATCGTCTCCTTCGGGCATGCCATGTTCTTCGGCTTCGGCGCCTACGCGGTCGCGCTCTCCGTCGGCCGCTTCGGCGCGCCCACGTACGGCCATCTCCTGCTGGGCTTTCTCATCGCCATGGCGGTATCGGCGGTCGTCGCCGTGCTGATCGGCGCCTTCTCCCTGCGCGTCAAGCTGATCTTCTTCGCCATGATCACGCTGGCCTTCGCGGAGTTCGCCGGCATCCTGGCCGTCCAGTGGAGCGCGCTGAGCGGCGGCGAGGACGGGCTGTCGCCCAAGCTGCCCGGCGTCTTCGCCATCGGCTACGACGGCGGGCGCATCCTGGGCATCCCCGTGACGGGCAAGCTCGTCACCTACTACTTCGTGCTGGCGGTGTGCGCGGCGCTCTTTCTCGTCATGGCCCGCTTCGTGGCCTCGCCGCTCGGCCGCACGCTCCAGGCCATCCGCGACAACGAGCTCCGCGCCGAGGCGCTCGGCGTGCCGACCTTCGCGCTCCAGATCGTCTCCTCGTCCTTCGCCAGCGTGGTGGCGGCCATCATCGGCGGCTGCTACGTCATGTGGGTGCGCTACGTCAATCCGGAGTCCGCGCTGGGGGTACCGCTCATGCTGGATGTCCTGCTGATGGTCATCATCGGCGGGATCGGCACGCTGTGGGGCGGCCTGATCGGCGCCGCCGTCCTCCTGACCGCGCGCCTGCTCCTTCCAGACCTGCGCGGCCTGGCCGCCCTCCTCGGCGGCTCGGAGATCGCCCAGCGCCTGACCGAGCGCTGGCTTCTCGTCTTCGGCGTTCTCTTCGTGCTGGTGGTCTTCTTCTTCCCCAAGGGCGTGCTCGGCACGGCCCGCGGAGCGCTCGCCCGTCGCCGGGCCGGCGCGGCCCAGGAGGGCTGACGATGGCGTGGATCAGCTTCACAGGCGAGGCGCGTGCGGAGGGTCTCTTGAAGGAGGCCTACGAGCGCGTCAGGCGCGCCCTCGGCCGGGTCATCCCCTTCTACCTCGCCTACAGCGTGAGCCCGCGGCTTCTCCACGCGCATCTCGACTTCTACGGCGCCGTCGGCGCGCCGTCGGCGCTCTCCAAGCTCCGCAAGGAGATGATCGCCACGGCCGTGAGCGCGGAGAACGGCTGCGAGCACTGAACGCGGCTTCACGGAGAGTTTCTCCGCAAGCTCAAGGTGGACCCGGCGCTGGTACGCGCGCTCATGACCGATCCCGCCGCGGCGCCGCTCGAAGGCGCCGACCGCGCGCTGGTCGCCTATGCGCTCAAGCTCACCCGGACGCCCCGCGAGATGCGCCCGGCGGACGTCGAGGCTCTGCGAGCCGCCGGGCTGTCCGAGGAGGAGATTTTCGAGGCGGCCTTCGTGACGGCCTACTTCAACTACACCAACCGCGTCGCCGAGGGGCTGGGCGTCGAGCCCGAGCCCTGAGCCGAACTTGCGTCCCCCGGCGCCGCCCCGCTACACTGACGTCCGACCTCCTTGGGCCGGGATGGCGGAACTGGCAGACGCGAAGGTCTCAAAAACCTTTGGGCTCACGCCCGTGGGGGTTCGATTCCCCCTCCCGGCACCATCTATGTCCTCAGCGCGTCAGGTATACGAACTTGCGCGAGCGCAGTGGATCCGCGTCCTGATAAGCATCAGGTTGTATAAGTGGCGTTTCAGTCCCTCCACGTTTTCGCCACGGCCCGCTTGGGCCACCCTCATCTAGGAATGCCCTAAGTGGGGTTGTCGGTCATGGCGGCCGAGGCCCACGCGGGTGGAGGGCAGGGCGAGCGCGCCCGGTCCCACGGGCGCAGAGCAGCTTGGTTGCGCCGAGGCTCGCGGTGTAGACTGACCGCAGGATCGAATCATTTGAGCCCGCGCGACAGGCAGCCTCCACGAAGAAGCGTGCGCCGCCGGCCCGGGTCGCAGGCGGGAAAGCCTCGGCCTGAGGCCTCCGAACAGGGGCTGCGCGAGAGCGAGAATCGGCTCCGCGCGCTCATCGAAAACGCGTCGGACCTCATCACGGTGCTGACCACGGACGGAATCATCAGGTACGAAAGTCCGTCCGTCCATCGGCTGCTCGGCTGGCGGCCAGAGGAACTGATCGGCCAGCGGGTGTTCGACTACGTCCACCCCGACGACGTCGAGCAAGTGGCCGCAGGGATAGCCAGGCGCCTGGAGGATCCCGCGAGAGCGAACCCCCCGGTGGCCTTCCGTGTCCGAGCGGGTGACGGCTCCTGGCACTTCCTCGAGGCCTATAGCCGCATGTCCACGGATACCGCGGGTGCCGTCACGCTGGTCGTCAACTCCCGCGACGTGACCCGGCAGCGGGCCCTGGAGGAGCAGCGGCTGCAGGCCCAGCGCATGGAGTCGGTGGGCCGCCTGGCGGGGGGTGTGGCCCACGACTTCAACAATCTGCTGACGGTCATCACGGGGCGCAGCCACTTGGCCCTGAGCCGCTTGGCCCCGGACGACCCCGTGCGCCGCGACATCGAGCTGATCGCGATGACGGCGGAGCGGGCAGCCCGGCTCACCCAGCAGCTTCTGATCTTCAGCCGTAAGCAGGTTCTCCGGCCCGAGGTGATGGACCTCAACAGCATGGTCGAGACGATGGAGGCCAGCCTGCTGCGGCCGATTGGCGAGCACATCGAGCTCGTCACGACGCTGGCACCGGCCCTCTGGGCGGTGAAGGCCGATCCCGCCCAGCTGGAGCAGCTCATCATGAATCTGGCCCTGAATGCGCGGGATGCCATGCCCACGGGGGGCCGCCTCATCGTGGAGACGGCCAATGTCGCTTTGGGTGCCGAGATGGCCGGCGCCCCCGTCGACGCGTCGCCGGGTGACTATGTGCTGCTCCGGGTGAGCGACACCGGCGTCGGCATGGACACGGCGACACGGGCACGCATGTTCGAGCCCTTCTTCACGACCAAAGAGATGGGGAAGGGAAGCGGCCTCGGGCTGTCCAGCGTGTACGGCTTTGTCCAGCAGAGCGGCGGCCACATGACCGTCGAGAGCGAGCCCGAGCAGGGAACGACGATCAGGATCTACCTGCCTCGGGCCGCGGCCGAGGTCACAGCGGCCGAGCCGGGGCTGGTGGAGCCGACGGCCCGCGGGATCGAGACGGTCCTCCTGGTCGAGGACGAGGAGGACGTGCGCGGGGTCGTACGGGAGATACTGGCTCTGGCCGGCTTTACTGTACTGGTGGCGGCGAGCGCGGACGAGGCCGAGCGGATCTGCCGCGACCACTCGGGCCCCGTCCACCTTTTGCTCACGGATGTGGTGATGCCGCGCGTGAGCGGCGTCGAGCTGGTTGCGCGCCTGCGCCCGATTCGGGCGGCCATGAGGGTCCTGTACATGTCCGGCTACGCCGATGACACCGTCCTGCGCCACGGCGCGTTCGAGTCCGGCGCGAGGCTTCTGCCCAAACCCTTCACTCCGGACTCCCTCATCCGCGAGGTACGCGAGGTGCTCGACGGCCAGTGATGGCGGGCCGGCTCAGGACCCGCGCGTGCGGTTTCGAGCGTAAGGAGCGTCAGCAACATACGGGCGGCGGACGACGCAAGCGCCGCCGGTGCCGCGGGCTCGCGCCCTTGCGCCGGTTTCGGGCCGGGCCTACCCGGGCTTCATGCGGGCAGAGTGCGCGGTGAAGGGCGAGCGAGGCGGATGGTGCACTCGCGCGAGGGCGTAGGAGACATCAAGCTCGTTCTCGATCGTGGCGCAGCGCTCGGGGCACATCCCCACAGTCCACTCCGATCTTGAGTCCAGACACGCTTCCGTCTCGAATGAGGCTGTCCACTTGCCCTGGCCCCACGCCGTGCAGCACCGGCTAAAATCCAGCCCGTGCAACAACCGAAATCGAGCGGCTGCTCGGGATACATAAGTGGCGTTCTGCCTATCGGGTTGACTCCGAAGCACACAACTGGTCGTAGGCAGAGGGGCCCGTGCCTTGCCGCCGAGCCCACCCAGGGGATCGTTCGGAGTCAACCCGATAGGCACAAGTGGCGTTACATTCCCTGCTGGAGCCTGATCATCCCAAGCGACCCTAGGGAGCATTGGGTTGACGACCGACCGCGCCGAGGCGCTTGACCGAGCCTGCGAATTCCGACACGACGATCGCGACCGTTGCTGTATCTGCGGTCCGGTCAGCGCAGCGGCGTGCCGCAGATCGCGCCCACGATGTGCCCTATGCCCTCCACGACGTTCCCGCCTCCCGCTCGCCACTCGTTGAGCCATCAGTCGAGGAAGATCGTGCGCATCGCAAGCAGTTCATCGCGGCGCTTGGCGTCTTGGTCGGAGTCGTATTTGCGGTCCTTGATGCCGCCGGCGGCGACGCCCGGCGTCGTCGTGCGGTACCCGACTAGCGTCAGGGAGAACTCACCCCTGATCTCGTGGTTGAACCTCGGATCGGGTCCGTGCTTCACCTCTATGGCCATGATGCCTCCAGATCATCGAGCTCGCAGCCAACAATAGAGGCCGCTCTGCGTTATCGACGTGCTTTCAGCTTGCGGACGGCCACGTCGTCTATCCAGGCTTTCACCGGCCACTCGGCAGCGAATCGGATGTCGACGTATCCCTCGTCCTCCGAGCTGAACCTAAGCCGATACGCTCGCCACCACGAAGGACCGCCATGAATCTTCACTTTGAACCTGTCCCACTCGCGCGGACTTGTGACTGCTCGCAGCGAGAACGCGCCGGCCCCCTTTTCCTCGACCCCGGCCCAGAATTGCGCTTCGTAGACAGCACCTCTTTCGATAGGGACCCTCTGGCTCAGGGTCGAGAACACGTGTGGAGCGCAGGTGCTTTCGTGTTCTACGCGGAGCGAACGGCGACCACTGTGGGACTCGCGCGCATCCGCGAACCAACGCGCCACTGCCCCGCCGAAGGGCACGAAGCGATGGGCACTGGCGAAGGGTCGAATTCTCGGCATATCTTCCAGTAAGCCCGTGCCCCATCCCTCAAGATTCTGCTCGAAGCCACCGTTCCGCACCAATGTGATTCGTCGCCTCTGTGGGCGGGAACGTCGACGGACTGTCGGTGGGTTAGTTTGAAATGCTTCTCTGATCTCCTCGCGGGTCATCTGGGCCTTGCCATCTTCGTACCTAGACCAGAACTCGGTCGCGTCATTGAACGTCATCATGTGCGGAACTCGCGCACTTCGCGGAATCCGGACGAGGACCACCGCATGACCGTCGACCACGCGGCGGTCGACTTCAAGGCCGCTGATACGAGGATCGAGATACTTGAGACACAGAGAACGGATCCTCTTGACGATGGATTCGACGTCCCCCTGTAAGGCTTCGAACCTCTGAGCGCGTCCGTGGCCATCATCACGAATGCCGAGGATCAGATAGCCGTCTCCTCCGTTAGCAAAAGATGCCGCGTGGCGAAGTAGCTTCGGTTTGGCATCAGGCAACTTGTGGTCAAACTCGGCCTTGAAATCTAGGTACTGGCGCTCGGCAACGTTGTTGGACACCAGCGCACGGATGTCGGCATCGGAAACATCCCCAAGGGATTTGTCGCCAAAGGTTTTCGACAGACGACGAGATGCGCGCGCCATAGCGCCGGAAAGTATAGCTCACCCGGCGGGCGGAAATGAGTGATCCGCGGGGAGCGATCCGGCCCTGTGCACGTCGTGTGTACGAGCAGGATCGACCCGGCGTTGACTCGTCTCGCGCTCGCGACGCGTAGGCCCCCGCCGTTTCGGTTGGTCTTGCTCTGAGTTGACTGGTGTCGGGGCCTGGATCAGGCTCATAACCTAACGTTCTTTGCCGATCAGGGCATGCAAGTCGCCTCACGTGACCGCTGTGGGTCGGCCCTGGTCTGCTCCCCAACGTCTCAGACAGATGAGGTGTGACTTCTATCCTCGCTCTAACTCCTTGAGGCGTGCCAGGTCGAGGTCGCCCTTGGCGCCCCACCCTCTGGCTCCAGCCGGGATCTCGGGCCGGAACTTCTCGTAGAGCGCGTACGCGCGGGCCGCGAGGTCCTTGGCTGGAAGCGAGCTTGCGAGGCGCGTCATCGCCGCGCGCACGTCCGCGAGAGCCTCGCCAAACTTGCCCTCGAGGTAGCGCGTGACGCTGGCGGGATCGGCCGGCTTGTCCTTCGTCAGCGCGCGGAGGCCGTCCGGCGTGTGCACGACGGGAACGGCGCGGCCCAGAAGCGCAACCGTGAGCGCCTTGCCCTTCTGAAGCTTCTTCCGGTGCTCGCGCACGGTCTCCGGGGCGGGATGGAACAAGCCGAGCGACACGCCTTTCGAATACGCGTTGAGGCCGGCGACGGCGTGGCCCAAGGTGAGCGCCTCGTCGCGGTTGAAGCCCAGGCGCTCGGCGACGACTGCGGCCCAGAGTGTCAGGACCGGCGCCCGGTTGATCTTGATCTTGCGCGAGGCGCTCATCACTCAGCCGCCGGTACGGGGTGGCGCGCTCGCGCCGACTCGTCGGAACACGCGCTGGGCGTTGCCCCCGAGGATCTTCGCCGCCTCCTCGGGGCGATAGCCGTGGTCGACCAGGGCCGCGGCGAGCGACGGCCAGCGCGCGTAGCTGGCGAAGATCGCGCTGGGTCCGATCCCGTCCATGTCCGTGCCGACGCCGACGTGGTCGATCCCGGCCGCGTCCACCAGCCGCGAGATGTGGTAGACGTAGCCGGTGATGTCGTCGCTCCGGCGGCCGAAGATGATCGGCATGGCGCCGATGACGCCGCTCGTCCCCGCGACCAGGCGCGCGTGCTCGGGGCTGATGAAGCGCGCCCAGCCGCTCGAGTCCACGGTGTTGGAGTGCGAGAGGATGATCGGCTGCGTGGTCGTCTCCACCACGCCGCGCACGACCTCGAATCGGGCGTGGGCGACGTCGATCACGATGCCCAGGCGGTTCATCTCGCGCACCGCCTCCTTGCCGAAGGCGGTCAGGCCGCCGTGGACGGCCGGCTCCGTCTGGATGTCGCCCAGCTCGTTGACCCGGTAGTGCACGAGCTGGAGCGAGCGGATGCCGCGATCGAAGGCCTCCCGCACGCGGTCGATGCGTCCTTCGAGGAAGTCGCAGCCCTCGACGGCGAGGATGCCGCGCACGGGCGGCCCCGGCGCCCCGGCATCGGTGACGCTTGACACGATCGGCATGCCCGCCGCGCTGCTCCACCGCACGAGCGCATCGATCTGCCGGTACATCGAGGCGTAGAGTTCCCCCGGCTTCGGCTCGCGGACGGGGTGCAGGGCGCCGGCCCGGTCGCGGGCGATCACGGGCGCGTCGGACGTGGCGGTAAGGGCGATCAGCTTCACGCGGCCGGATTCCGCGCTCTGGCGATGGCCGGCCAGCGTATCGTTCGACATGCTCTTGAACAGGCCCGGGTGCGAGTGGAGGTCGAAGGAGAGCGTGGTGTCGAGGAGGTCACGCGTCGGGCAGGACGGCGCCGGCGCGGTGGCGCAGGCCGCGGCGACGAGGAAGCCGCGCCGACTCAGCCGGGCGTCGTCAGGCCGCGCGTCGGCCAGGGCGAGAAGCCGTGACCAGTAGTCGAAGCAGCCCGGGCTGCACACGTCCTAATTTTACGCCAAAGGAGTGTATGATTGGCGCGACCGACCCGGAGGACCCGGGGAGCTTGGCTTCTCTTGCTCTGTAACCTATACTGGCTAATGAGAGTTTGAGGCGACACCGATGAGCGTGACACCTGTATCGGACGGTTTCAAAGCAATCGACCGGCTGAGGGAGCTTCGAGCCGGGTGGGATTCGTATGCAGCTGACCGGCCAGGTGAGCTGGCCCTGAAACATGCAAAAGACTGCCTGTTGAGCGTGTCCCATGCTCTCGGTTCGGCATACGTGAATCCAGCTATCGATCCGATTCCGGATCCTGGTGTCGCTCTCGTCTGGCGAAAGAAGGGCCACGGGGAAGTTGATGCGCTCTTCTCTGCTTCTACGAGCCGATACATTGTGATCGACTCAAAACGCGAGATCGTGACTAAGGGTGAGCTAAAGAACTACGAGACCTTCGCCCTACAGGTTCTGAAGCCCTTCGTGTCTCTCTAGTCTCTGTCCTCCGCACGCTTTGGCACTGTCCTTCTCCGCGCGCGGACGAGAAATTCCTGAAGGCACCGTTTACCGGCGCATCCATCCGAATCATTTCGATTGCGACCTGGGTGTCCCGACCTTTCTGGCATTCCGGCCGCGTGAGATAGATAAGGGAGGATTGTCCGCAGACTTGGATCTACGCAAGGCCCGTGCGGCTCTCAAACAGCCGCGGCACAAGCGCTTCGGCCTGTGCGCCCTCGACATTGCCAACATCAAGCAGGAAACCAAGGGAAGGGCACACGTGAGCCCTCCGCTAAGGGCTGGGGCAAGTCACGTCAGGATAGAAAACTGCGAAGACGAGGAAGTGCAGCAGGCTTTGGCTCGGCTTGCAAGTGTGATTCAGCCGCCCACTCGGTAGAGAAACACGTCTGATCGTCGGGGCCGAAAGGTATGATAGGCGCGCCCGACGGGGAGGCCCCATGAACCAGGTGTGCTACATCAAGGCCGCGACGGATGGACACGGCGCCTGACCGGAAGCGCACGCAGGAGTTCGCCCGGAAGCTCTTCGGCTTCTACACGGGCGGGATGCTCACCCTGCTGGTGCAGGTCGGCCACCAGGTAGGCCTGTTCGAGGCCGCGGCGAAGGGGCCCGGCACCAGCGGCGAGATCGCCGGGCGCGCCGGGCTGGACGAGCGCTATGTGCGCGAGTGGCTGGCGGCCATGGCGACGGCGGGCGTCGTGGAATACGACGCGGCCTCGCGC
>JAUSJX010000037.1 GCA_030647435.1 Candidatus Rokuibacteriota bacterium | reverse complement strand
CCTTCTCCTCCATGTACTCGAAGCCGCGCGCGTCCCGGAGGGGGCTCTCGGCCTCGTAGTCCCACCGGATGCGCGAGGAGCGGTACGTTTCGTACGAGTTGATGAGCAGGAGCGACGAGAGGATCGGGTTGAAGTCGGGCTGGTTCTTGACCGTGATCCCGTACTCGGTCTCGATACCCATCACTTTCGGAATCGCCATGGAGCCCCCGGACGACAGCTCGTGGTGAGAACAGACGGCGGGAGGAGGTGCTTATGCCCCCCTCCCGCCGGGATGCTTACAGGTACTGGCCGGTGTTGATCACCCGCTCGACGGCCCGCTGCTTCTCCTTCGCCTCGCCCATCAGCGGCTTGACGTAGACGATCCGCTCGCCCTTCTTGCCGGCGATCTTGGCCCAGTCGTCGGGGTTCGTCGTGTTGGGCAGGTCCTCGTTCTCCTTGAACTCCTCGCGGACGGCGTTGAGGAGGTCGTCGAGGTTGATGCCCTTCTCGCTCGACTGGATGTAGCGCTTCAGCGCCAGCTTCTTGGCCCGGCGCACCACGGACTCGATCATGGCCCCCGACGAGAAGTCCTTGAAGTACAGGACCTCCTTGTCGCCGTTGGCGTACGTCACCTCGAGGAAGCGGTTCTCCTCGTCCAGGCTGTACATCTCCTCCACGGCGGCCGCGATCATGCGGTCGAGCGCGGGCTGCACGTCGCCGTCGTGCTGGCTGAGCTCCGACTGGTGGATCGGCAGACCGACGGTCAGGTACTTGTTGAAGATGTCCACGGCGGCCACGCGGTCCGGCCGCTCGATCTTGACCTTCACGTCGAGCCGGCCGGGGCGCAGGATGGCCGGGTCGATGAGGTCCTGGCGGTTCGAGGCGCCGACGACGATGACGTTCCGCAGGTGCTCGACGCCGTCGATCTCGGCCAGGAGCTGCGGCACGATGGTCGTCTCCACGTCCGACGAGATGCCCGAGCCGCGCGTGCGGAACAGCGCGTCCATCTCGTCGAAGAAGACGATCACCGGCACGTCCTCGGCCGCCTTCTCGCGGGCCTTGACGAAGATCTCGCGGATCTTCCGCTCGGTCTCGCCGACGTACTTGTTGAGCAGCTCCGGGCCCTTGATGTTCAGGAAGTAGCCTTTGACCTTCTCGCCCCGCTTCTCGGAGATCCTCTGGGCGAGGTTGTTCGCGATCGCCTTGGCGATCATGGTCTTGCCGCAGCCCGGAGGGCCGTAGAGCAGCACGCCCTTGGGCGGCCTCAGCTGGTGCTCGCGGTAGTAGTCGGCGTAGAGGTACGGCAACTCGACCGCGTCCTTGATGGCCTCGATCTGGGTCGTGAGGCCGCCGATGTCCTCGTAGTTGATGTCCGGCACTTCCTCGAGCGCCAGGTCCTCGACCTCGCTCTTCGGCAGCTTCTCGAGCAGGTAGCCGCTCTTGCCGTCCATCAGGATGTGGTCGCCGACCTTGAGCTTCACCGAACGGAGCGGGTCGGCCACGATGCCGACCTTATCCTCGTCGGCGCGGAGCGTGACGATCGCGCGGCCCTCCTCGAGCAGCTCCTTGAGGATGACCACGTCGCCCTGGATCTCGTAGCCCGCGGCCTCGACGACGTTGAGCCCTTCGTTCAGCACCAGCTCCTGGCCGGGCTTGAGCCCCTCCGACTTGATGGACGGGTGCAGGTTGACCTTGACCTTGCGGCTCTGGGACAGCACGTTGACCGTCCCGTCCTCGTTGACCGAGAGGTAGACGCCGTACGTCGACGGCGGCGCGCAGAGTTTGTCGACCTCCTCCTTCAGCGAGGTGATCTGCTCCCGCGCCTCGTAGAGCGCGCTGACGAGTTTCTCGTTCTGGTTGAAGGCCTGGACGAGCTGGCGGTTGGCCTCGCGCAGCTTGTTCTCGAGGACCATGAACTCCTTCGGCGCGTCCTCGAGCTTCTTGCGCAGGCGGCCGGTCTCGGCTTCGAGCGAATGCACGTAGGCCTGGAGGTCCTGGACCTGGACCTCGTACTCGGTCAGCCGGCGGCGGTAGTTGGAATCGGACATGGGCAGAAACTTGGACAGGCCCGTCATCCCTTCGGACGACGGCTCCCGGCTCGGAGTCTTTTTCTCGAACTCCTTCATGTTCGCCCGTTCCTTTCTGGTGGTCCAGTGGGCGCTTCCTGAGAGCCGGCCTCTGCTCTCAGTCGGTGGTCCCGAAAGTTTTCTCAGTATAGGGGGCCGGTTTGAAACAAGTCAAGGGAATTGGCCACGAATGACGGTTCAGAGCTATTGAATTCATTCGACTTTTTCCATTTCGCCCCTTCGGCTTCTCCGATGGCTCTCATCAAGTGCAACCTGCGGCCATCGACGCCGGTTCCGCGATGGCTCGAAGGGCCCCTTTGTTCCTGCCAGAGAACAAAGCACGTTTGGTGCCACGGAAGGGCCGGAGCCGGAAAGCCATGAGAACAGCCCCATGCCCGCCGCAGATGGCCGCGCCGGTGCGGAAACGATGAGCAGCGTGTGCCGCGCCACGGCACATCGAGTTGCGCACTTTGATATAAAGGCTCCATGTCCTGCAGGGTCGGCGGCCTGGTCCTGGCGGTGCTGGCCGCCGTCGCGACGCCCGCTCCTGCTGCAGCCCAAGGTGTCCCGCTCCGGGTCGGCCTGCCGTCCATTCCCGCCGCATTGGATCCGGCCACGGCTCTCGATGGCCCCGTGCCCCTGATCGCGCGCCAGGTATTCGACACCCTTGTCCGGTATCGCGAGGGCTCGAGCGACGTGGAGCCCGGGTTGGCGACCTCGTGGACGGTCTCCCGCGACGGGCTCCAGTGGACCTTCCGCATCCGCGACGGTGTCCGCTTCCACGACGGCACCCCGCTCGCGGCGCGCCACGTGGCGGAGAGCCTCGACCGCATCATCGTGCCCGGCCACCCAATGGCGCCCTCGCCGAACCCGGCGCCCTCCCGGCTCCTGCGGGGTTCGCCCGGCGTAGTGAGGGAGATCCTCACGCCGGACCAGCGAACGGTGCAGATCAACCTCGCCCTGCCGTACGCGCCGCTCCTCACCGTGCTCGCGCACCCCGTCTTCTCCGTCGCGCACTCGGGCACGGGCGCCATGCGCTGGATCGGGACGGGGCCCTATTCAGTCAGCGAGGTCAGCCCCGGCCGCATCACGCTCGACGCCAATCCCTCGTACTGGGCCGCTCCGCCGCGTTCGGCGCGGGTCGTGCTGCTCGACGCCGGCGACCCCGCCAAGGCCGAGGCCGATCTCGACTCGCGCGGCCTCGATCTCCTGGTCCCGGCGGGAGCGCCCTCACGGATGCAGGGGGCGCTGTCGGTGCCGGGCTGGCGGATCGGCTACCTGGCCGTGCAGACCGAAAAGGAGCCCTTCAAGCGGAAGAAGGTCCGCCAGGCCATCGCCGCCGCGCTCTCACCCGCGGCGATCACCACGTCGCTCGAGCCGCTGGCCGTCGCCCTCGGTCTCTTCCTGCCGCGCGGCGTGTGGGCGTGGACCGAGACCCCGCCGTTTGCCCTGGGCGCCGCCGCGGCGGCCCGGCGCCTGCTGGGGGAGGCTGGCGTCGGCCAGGGCTTCACGGCTTCCCTGGTCGCCGACGCGGGCGCGGGGCCCGAGATCGCGCGGGCGGCCGAGACGATCCGGGAGGCGCTCGGCGCCGCTTCCATCGCGGTGAGCGTGCGGGCCGAGGCGACGGACGCGGCGCTCGTGGCGATGCAGAGCGGCGCCCACGACCTGGCGCTGGCCGAGGCGAGGGTGGAGGCGGGCGACCCGCACCTGCTCCTGTACCCGCTGTCCACCAGCGAGGGCGCGGTCCGCGGGCCCACCGCGACCAACTTCTCCTTCTACCGGAACCCGCGGCTCGACGATCTCCTGATCCGCGCGAGCCAGATCTCTTTCAGGCCGGAGCGCCAGCGCCTCTACGCTCGGGCCCAGGCCTTCCTCGCCGAGGAGATCCCGTGGATACCCCTCTACGTGCGCCTGCACTGGGCCGTGGCGCGGCCCGAGGTGCGCAACTTCCGGCTGCACCCGAGCGGCAATCACCGTCTCGACCGCGCCTGGGTCGAGGTCCCGCCTCAGGCTCAACCGCCCGCGCCCCGCACGCCGTAACGCGGCAGCCGCGCGGCTGGACTTGGCGCGGGCCGCATGGTAGATAAATGAAGGACTTACGCCTGTCCCGGCGCTGACCCATGCTATCGATCAACGACACCGTCACCGAGATGGTCCAGTGGGTGTTCCCCGAGCACGCGGGAGCGCCGGGGCAAATCCACGGCGGACGCATGATGCAGTGGATAGCCACCGTGGGGAACATGGCCGCAGCGCGCGTGGCCCGCGGCCAGTGCCTGCTCGGCGCCATGGACGACATCGACTTCCTCCACTCGGTCAAGGTGGGGGAGATCGCGGTCCTGCGGGCTCAGGTCGAGGCGATCGGGCGCTGCTCGATCGAGGTGGGGGTCCAGGTCTTTGCCGAAAACCTGGCCTCCGGGGCCCGGGCCATGACTCTCAACTCGCACCTCGTCTTCGTGAAGGTGGACGAGCACCTCAAGCCCACGCCCGTGCCCACGGCCATCGCGCCCAAGGGGGCCGTCGAGGAAGCGCTCGTTGCCGCCGCGCAGGAGCGCCGGCGCCAGCGGCTCGTGCGCCTCGGCCGCCGGGCGTCGGCCGCCGCGCAGGTACGCGACGAAAGCGGCGAGGAGCTCAGGTGGGCGTTCGAGTCCTGCCGGTCGGTGCTGCCCGAGGACACGATCTTCGGGAACACCATGTTCCCGGGCAAGCTCCTCATGGGCATCGACGAGGCGGGCGGCATCCTGTCCATGCGCTACAACCGGGGCTTCGTGATGACGGCGTGCCTCGACGCGCTCGATTTCTACGCGCCCATCTCCACCCACGAGGTCGTCACGTTCAAGGCGGCGCTGAACCACGTCGGCAGCTCGTCGCTCGAGATCGGCGTCAAGGTTCTGACCGAGGTGCCCTGGTCAGGGGAGATCCGCCACGCCTGCACGGCGTACCTGACCTTCGTCCACCTCGGCCCGGACCTCCGGCCCCGGCCGTGCCCGCGCTTCGTGCCCGAGACCCCGGGCGAGAGGCGGCGCTGGGCCGAGGCCGAGGAGCGCCGGGCGCACAGGATCGAGCGCGTCAAGCGGCTCAAGGCATCCATCCAGGAGGGAAGGTGAGGACATGTCCGGTCACTCCCGGTGGTCTCAGATCAAGCGCAAGAAGGGCAAGGCCGACGTCCAGCGGGGAAAGCTCTTCTCCAAGATCCTCCGAGAGATCACGGTGGCGGCCAAGCACGGCGGCGGTGACCCCAAGGGCAACGTGCGGCTCAAGGCGGCGATCGAGTCGGCCAAGGCGGCGAACATGCCCGCCGACAACATCAAGCGTGCCGTCCAGAAGGGCACGGGCGAGCTGCCGGGGGAGCAGTACGAGGAGATCACGTACGAGGGCTATGGCCCGGGCGGCGTGGCGGTGCTGGTGCGGGTCCTGACGGACAACAAGAACCGGACGGGGCCCGAGATCAGGCACATCTTCGAGAGGCAGAGCGGCCGCATGGGCGTGGTGGGCTCCGTCGCGTGGATGTTCGACCGCCGCGGCGTGATCCAGGTGGACGCCGAGAAGTCCAAGGAGGACGAGGTGCTGGAGCAGGCGCTCGAGGCCGGCGCCACGGACATGCGGACCGTGGAAAAAGTTTTCGAGATCACCACCACGCCTGATGAAATGGAGACGGTGCGTCACGCGCTCGAAGCGAAGGGGATGCCGGTGCTCGAGGCGGAAGCCGCCATGGTCCCCCAGTCCACCGTGCGGGTGGAGGGCAAGGACGCCGTCGCCGTGCTGCGGCTCATCGAGGCGCTGGAGGAGCAGGAAGACGTCCAGTCCGTCTATTCCAACTACGACATTCCCGACGAGGTCTTCGACGCCATCTCCGCGGCCTAGCGGCTTGCGCGTGATGGGTGTGGACCCGGGGCTCGTCGCCACCGGCTTCGGGGTCCTCGAGGCCGCGCCGGGCGCCGTTACCGTCCTTGATGCCGGCGTGATCACGACCGTCAGCACCCAGCCCCTCGAGGCCCGGCTCAACGCCATCTACCGCGCCGTGCTCCAGATCATCGAGGCGCGCACGCCGACCTTCCTTGTGGTCGAGGACCTCTACACGGAGTACAAGTTCCCGCGCACCGCCATCCTCATGGGCCACGCCCGCGGCGTCATCTATCTCGCGGCCCGCCAGCTGGGCGTCGGCGTCACGGCGCTGGCGCCGTCGGAGGTCAAGCGAGCGGTGACGGGCAGCGGCTCGGCCGGCAAGGCGCAGGTCCAGCGCGGCGTCCAGACGCTGCTGGGCCTCAAGGACCTGCCGCGGCCCTCGCACGTCGCCGACGCCCTCGGTCTCGCCGTCACGGGCCTCGCCCGAGTGACCGGCATCACCCCGAGGCCGCGAGCCATCCGATGAGACCCGCACGGGAGGACTGCCGACGGGGGGAGTACGGGGGCCATCCGATGAGACCCGCACGGGAGGACTGCCGACGGGGGGAGTACGGGGGCCATCCGATGAGACCCGCACGGGAGGGCTGCCGACGGGGGGAGTACGGGGGCCATCCGATGAGACCCGCACGGGAGGACTGCCGACGGGGGGAGTACGGGGGCCATTTCGAGGCCCCCGTTCCCAAATGATTGCGCTCATCAGGGGAAGGCTCAGGCGCAAGCACGAGGATCGCGTCGTGATCGAGGCCGCCGGGGTGGGCTACGAGGTGGTGCTGCCGCCGGTGGTTCAGCGCGCGCTCGTTGGCGCGATGGCGAGCGACGGCGATGGAGCCGCGGAGGTCACGCTCGAGATCCACTACCACGCGACGCAGAACCAGCCTTCGCCGGTGCTGATCGGCTTCCTTTCGGGGCTCGACAAGGAGTTCTTCGAGAAGCTCATCACGGTCAAGGACGTGGGGCCCCTCGTGGCCGCCCGGTCGCTGGCCGCTCCCGTCGCCGAGATCGCCGCCGCCATCGCGCGCCAGGACGAGGCGTACCTGAGGCGGCTGCCGGGCATCGGACCCCAGAAGGCCAAGAACATCGTGGCGCAGCTGTCCTCGAAGGTCGCGAAGTTCGCCCTCTCCCAGCCGGGAGCACCCGTAGACGGCGGGGCCGCCGGGCCTGTGCCGACCGGCATGGACGAGGACGGGCTGCGCGGCGCCGTCTTCGAGATCCTGACCAAGCAGCTCGGGCACCGGCCCAGCGAGGCTGCCCAGCTGATCTCGACAGCCCTCGGCCGCAACCCGCGCATCACGACACCCGAAGAGCTCTTCGACGAAATCTACCGCGGAGCCAAGCCGTGACCGACGAGGCGCGGGTGATGAGCCGCATTGCTCTGCCGGAGGAGACGCAGATCGAGCGCCAGCTGCGCCCCCAGCGGCTCGACGAGTACGTGGGCCAGCGCGCGACCGTCGAGAGCCTGCGCGTGTCGGTCGAGGCGGCGCGCCAGCGCGGCGAGCCGCTCGATCACGTGCTGCTCTCGGGACCGCCGGGTCTCGGCAAGACCACGCTCGCGACCATTCTCGCCAACGAGATGGGCGCCGCCATGGTCACCACGGCGGGGCCGTCGCTCGAGCGCGGCGGCGACCTCATGGGCATCCTGACCAATATCAACGAGCGCGACGTCCTCTTCGTGGACGAGATCCACCGGCTGCCGCGGGTGATCGAGGAGCTGCTCTACCCGGCGATGGAGGACTTCACGGTCAACTTCATCATGGACAAGGGTCTCAACGCCCGGACCATGCGCATCCCGCTCCGCCCCTTCACCATGGTGGGCGCGACCACGCGGCCGGGGATGCTGTCCTCGCCGCTCCGCGAGCGCTTCGGGATCTTCCACCACCTCGACTTCTACTCGCTGGAAGAGCTGCAGGCCATCGTCGCACGCTCGGCCTCCATCCTGGGCGCCAACGTCGAGCCCGATGGCGCCGCCGCCATCGCGAAGCGCTCGCGCGGGACGCCGCGGATCGCCAACCGGCTCCTGCGGCGGGTGCGAGACTACATCCAGGTCAAGGGCAGCGGGGTGGTAACGGCCGCGGGGGCCGTCGACGCGCTCGACCGCGAGGGCGTAGACTCGGCCGGCCTCGACAAGCTCGACCGCCGCTTCCTCGTCGCCATCATCGAGCAGTACGGCGGCGGCCCCGTTGGGCTCGAGGCCATCGCGGCGACCATCAATGACGAGGCAGAGACCTTGGCCGAGGTGGTTGAGCCCTTCCTGCTCAAGATCGGCTTCCTCATCCGTACGCCCACCGGCCGCAAGGCGACGCCCCCGGCCTATGTCCATCTCGGGATCAGCGCCCCCGCCGCGCCGGGCGGCCAGGGGCAGCTGCCGCTCTAGTGCGTGCCGCCGTGGCCGACCTGGGGAAAATCCTTCTGGGTTTAGGGCTCGTGATGGTAGTTCTGGGTGGAATCCTCCTATTGGCGGGCAACTCCGCCGGAAAGGTGCCATGGCTCGGACGGCTGCCGGGCGACATCTCCATCGAGCGAGAGAACTGGCGGTTCTACTTCCCGCTCGGCACCTCCATCCTTCTCTCCGTCGTGCTGTCGCTGCTCCTCTGGCTCTTCTCCCGGCGCTAGCCTTCGCGGCCGTCTTCGCCCTTCCCGCTCCGGCTCACGCCGCCGGCGAGATTCGCGTGGGGCTCGGCGAGGGGCTGGCGGCCGTCGAGCTGAGCGGCGTACCGATGCTCGTCCAGGATCTCAGCGGGCGCGCCATCGCCGAAGACCCGGTCACCTCGCTCCGCGTCCTGCGCAAGGACGGCGCCGTCGAATGGCGCGGCCGGCGCGTGTCGGGGATACGCGTCGTCCCGGCAGGAGCCGCCCCGCTGCGCTTCCAGCAGCGGCCGTACCCCGGGATCATCGACGTGGTGGGCGCGCCCGAGGGGCTGATCGTGGTCAACGAGCTGCCCTTCGAAGAGTACCTGGTCGGCGCGGTGAAGGCGGAGGCGGGCGACAAGATGCCCATCGAGATGCTCAAGGCCCAGGCGATCGTCGCCCGCACCTACGCGGCCTACCACCGCCGCCTCAACGCCGCCAAGCCGTACCACATCGCCGCCGGCACGGCGAACCAGCAGTACGCCGGCCGGGTCAACGCCGACTCGCCCGCGTGGACCGCGGTTCTCGACACGGAAGGGCAGGTGCTGCTCTGGGAGGGCGACCTCTTCCCCGCCTTCTACCACACGGACAGCGGCGGCCACACGGAGGACCCGCGCGTGGTGTTCGCGGCCGCCAATATGCCGGCGCTCCAGCCCGTGCGCGTGGAATTTCCTTCGCACTCGCCGCATCACGCTTGGAGCCTCGACGTGGCGCTCGGCGACCTCGCGGCCGCGCTCAGGCGGGGCGGCGTCTCGGTAGGCAGCATCATGGGCCTGCGGGTTCTGGAGCGGAGCGTCTCGCTCCGCGTCTCGCGCATCTCCGTCCTGGGCACGCGCGGGTCGGCGACCCTGCGCGGAAACGAGTTCAGGCGGCTCGTGGGCTACGACACGCTCAAGAGCACGCTCTTCGCAGTTTCGGTTGACCGGAGCTACGCCCGCTTCGCCGGCCGTGGCTACGGGCACGGCGTCGGCCTCGATCAGTGGAGCGCGAAGACGATGGCCGATCAGGGCTACACGGCGCGCCAGATCGTCCAGTACTACTATCCGGGCGCCACGCTGTCCTCGCTGACCGGCATCTCGTCGCTGAAGTAGTCCCGCCGGCGGAGCGCCCCATGGCGATCACGTGGGTCGATTTCGAGCGGGTGGACATGCGCGTGGGCGTCGTCGTCGACGCCCAGCCCTTTCCCGAGGCCAGGCGGCCCGCCCTCAAGCTCTGGATCGACTTCGGCCCGCTGGGCGTGAAGCGCTCGAGCGCCCAGATCACGGAGCGCTACGCGCCTGCTGCGCTCGTGGGCCGGCGCGTGATCGCCGTGGTCAACTTCCCGCCCAAGCAGATCGGGTCGTTCGTGTCGGAGGTGCTTGTGCTAGGCGCGTACGACGAGGACGGGCACGTGATCCTGCTGCGTCCTGACTTCGACGTTTCTCCGGGCTCGAAAATCGGGTAGCTCGGCTTGCTACCCCCGTCGGCCTCTGCGTCTTCTTTCACCGCCTTCGGCTGTTGGCCATGCTGTGGCGCTGACTGTAGACTCACACGACATGGATCTCACGCTGTTTGACTATGAGCTGCCTCCGGAGAGGATCGCGCAGGAGCCCGCGGAGCCGCGGGATGCCTCGCGGCTGCTCGTCCTGGATCGGGCGCGGGGGGTGCGGGAGGATGCGCGCTTCTCGGATCTGCCGCGCTGGCTCAGGGCGGGGGACTGCCTGGTCGTGAACGAGAGCCGGGTGATCCCGGCCCGGCTCATCGGCGCCCTCGAAGGGGACGGACGGCCTGTGGAGCTCCTGATGCTGCGTGCGCTCGAGGGCGGGCGCTGGGAGGCGCTGGTCCGCCCGGGGAAGCGCTGCGGCCTCGGCGCGCGCGTCACGCTCGCGGGAGGCGCGGCGCGCGCCACGGTGCTCGAGCACCGTGCCCTGGGCGCGCGCGCGGTCGAGATCGAGGCGCCGTGGCCTGTCGACCTGCTGATGGAGCGCCACGGCCTGCCGCCGCTGCCGCCCTATATCGAGAGGCACGCTGCGCCCAAGCCGGAGGACTGGGAGCGCTACCAGACGGTCTATGCGAACGAGAAGGGCTCGGTGGCGGCGCCCACTGCCGGACTTCACTTCACTCGCCCGCTGCTCGAGCGCCTGCGCGCGGCGGGTGTCGAGATCCATCGCGTCACCCTCCACGTGGGAGCCGGGACCTTCCGGCCGATCCGCGCGGCCGAGGTCGAACAGCACCAGCTCGAGCCGGAGGCGGCGGAGATCCCGGCAGCGACGGCCGAGGCCGTCAATCGCGCGCGCGCCCAGGGCCGCCGGGTCATAGCGGTGGGCACCACCACCACGCGCACCCTCGAGTGGGCCGCCGACGAGACCGGCCGGGTCCGCACGGGCCGCGGCGGCGCCGATCTCTTCATCTACCCCGGTTATCGCTTCCGGGTCGTCGACGCCCTCGTCACCAACTTCCACCTGCCGCGCTCGACCCTTCTGCTCCTTGTCTCAGCCTTCGCCGGCCGCGACCGGGTGCTCGACGTCTACCGCGACGCCGTCGCCCTAGGGTACCGCTTCTATTCCTACGGCGACGCCATGCTGATCCTGTGACGGCGCGGGTCCGCTTCGAGCTGCTCAGGCAGGACGGCGCCGCGCGGGCCGGGCGGCTCACGACGCCCCACGGCGCGGTGGAGACGCCGGCCTTCATGCCGGTCGCGACGCAGGGCACGGTGAAGAGCCTGAGCCCGGCCGACCTGCGCGCCGCGGGCGCCCAGATCGTGCTGGCCAACACCTACCACCTCTTCCTGCGTCCCGGCCATGAGCTGGTGCGCGAGATGGGAGGGCTCCATCGGTTCATGGCCTGGGACGGGCCCATCCTGACCGACTCCGGCGGCTTCCAGGTCTTCAGCCTCTCGAAGCTCCGCCGGCTCGGGGAGGAGGGCGTCGAGTTCCGCTCGCACATCGACGGCTCGCTGCGGCTCCTGACGCCGGAAATCTGCGTGGAAATCCAGCACGCCTTGGGCGTGGACATCCTCCACCCGCTCGACGAGTGCTTGCCCCACCCGGCGCCCCTCGGCGACACGGAGCGCTCCCTGGCGCTGACGCTCAGGTGGCTCGGCCGCTCCGTGGCGGCTCACGCCGCGGCCGGCGACGGACGCGCGCTCTTCGGCATCGTCCAGGGCGGCGGGTACGAGATGCTGCGGCGCCGCGCCGTGGAGGCGACCTGCGCCTACGACCTGCCGGGCTACGCCATCGGGGGCCTGGCGGTGGGCGAGACGAAATCGCTCCTCTACGACATCGCGGAGCTCGTCGCCGGCCTCCTGCCGGCCGGCCGGCCGCGCTACCTGATGGGCGTGGGCAAGCCGCACGATCTGGTCGAGGCCGTCGCGCGCGGCGTGGATCTCTTCGACTGCGTCCTGCCGACGCGCAACGCCCGCAACGGGCAGGTCTTCACCGCCGACGGGCCGCTGACCATCACCCATGCGCGCTTCACGCGGGACCCCGAGCCGCTCGACGCCGCGTGCCCCTGCGAGACGTGCCAAGGCTTCTCGCGGGCGTACCTCCGGCATCTCTTCCTCTCGCGCGAGCTCCTCGCGTACCGGCTCCTGTCGCTGCACAACCTGACCTTCTACCTTGGTCTCATGGCGGCGATGCGACGCGCGGTTGCCGACGGCGCGTTCGCGCCATTCCGCTCTCGGTTTCTGGACCGATATGGGGTAGAATCCGTGGGCGGTTCGGACCCCACTTCGACACAGACGGAGGCCTGAGGCTCATGGTCAACTTCGCGTACGCCGCGGCGCAAGCGCCGAGCGGGCAGGGCAGCGGCTCGATGATGGTGCAGCTCGCGTTCTTCGCGGCGATCTTCGCCATCTTCTACTTCCTCCTGATCCGGCCGCAGCAGAAGCAGAAGCGCGAGCGCGGGACCATGCTGTCCGCCGTCAAGCCGGGCGACCGCGTGGTGATGTCGAGCGGGCTCCACGGCACCGTGGTGAAGCTCTCCGAGCACGGCGTCACCCTCAAGGTCGCCGACCAGGTGCGCCTGGAGTTCGACCGCACGGCAATCGGGCGCATCGTGCCCGCCTCGGGCGAGGGCGGCGCCTCCTCCTGATGACGCGGCGGCTCTGGCTCCGCATCGGTATCGTCGCCGTCGTCGCGGCGGTCGCGGTCTTCTACCTCTACCCGCCGAAGAAGACCATCAACCTCGGCCTCGACCTCCAGGGCGGCATCCACCTCGTGCTCGGCGTGGACATCGACAAGGCCCTCCAGGTGCAGACGGAGCGCGCCGGCGACACCGCGCGGGCCGCGCTGGAAAAAAAGGGTGTCGGCGTGAAGTCCATCGAGCGCCGCGGCGTCACTGAGCTCACCGTGCAGCTGGCGTCGCCGCAGGCCTGGGCCGACGCGCAGACCGTGCTCAAGGACCTGCCCATCTTCGACGTCAAGGAAGCCGACCAGGCCGCGGGTCGCCTCGTGCTTTCGATGCGGCCCCGAGAGGTGGCGGCGCAGCGCGAGTGGTTCGTGAAGCAGGGGCTCGAGACCATCCGCAACCGCGTCGACCAGTTCGGCGTGGCCGAGCCGTCCATCCAGCAGCAGGGCGACAACCGCATCCTCGTCCAGCTCCCCGGCGTGCAGGACCCCGAGCGGGCGAAGGCGCTCATCGGCAAGACCGCGCTCCTCGAGTTCAAGCTCGTCAACGACGGCGCCGGTGTCGAGCAGGCCGTCGCGGGGCAGGTGCCGCCGGGCTCGGAGCTCCTCTACCAGCGCCGCGTCGACAAGGAGACCAAGGAGGAGCGCCGGGTCCCCTTCGTGGTGGAGAAGAAGGCGCTGCTCACCGGCGCGGACGTTGCCAACGCCCGCGTGTCGATCGACCAGAACACGAGCGAGCCCTACGTCTCGCTCGAGCTGACCGGGGTCGGCGGCCGGGTGTTCTCGGACCTGACCTCGGCCAACGTGGGGCGGCGCCTGGCCATCCTCCTCGATGGCAACCTGTACTCGGCCCCGGTGATCCGCGAGCGCATTCCCTCGGGCCAGGCCCAGATCACGGGCGGCTTCAACTCCGAGGAGGCGACCGACCTCGCCATCGTTCTGCGCGCGGGCGCGCTGCCCGCGCCCGTGCAGATCCTCGAGGAGCGCACGGTCGGGCCCTCGCTCGGCGCGGATTCGATCCGCAAGGGCATCGTCTCCAGCGCCGCCGCGGCCATCGCCGTCGTGCTCTTCATGCTCGTGTACTACCGCCTCTCCGGGCTCGTCGCCGACGTGGCGCTGGCGCTCAACCTCCTGATCCTGCTGGCGGCCATGGCCGGTTTCCATGCCACGCTGACCCTGCCCGGCATCGCCGGCGTGGTGCTGACCATCGGCATGGCCGTGGACACGAACATCCTGATCTTCGAGCGGATCCGGGAGGAACTGCGGACCGGCAAGACGGTGCGCGCCGCCATCGAGGCCGGGTTCACGCGGGCCTTCCGCACCGTGATCGACACCCACGTCACCGTACTCGTCTCCGCGGCCATCCTCTACCAGTTCGGGACGGGGCCCGTGAAGGGCTTTGCCGTGACGCTGGCGATCGGCCTCCTGGCCAGCCTCTTCACGGCGGTGTTCTTCACCCGCCTCGTCTTCGACCTCATGTACATGCGCGGCCGCCGGGTCGAGAGCATCTCCATCTAGGGGCCGCCGATGCTCCAGATCTTCGTCAACGCCAACTACGATTTCGTCGGCAAGCGGCGGTGGTTCTACCTGGCCTCGGGCGGCCTCATGCTCCTGAGCCTGGTCTGGATCTTCTTCGTGGGCGGGCTCAACTACGGCATCGACTTCACCGGCGGCGCGCTGGTCCAGGTCCGCTACGACAAGCCGGCGTCCGTGGACCTCGTGCGGCGCGGCCTCGACGAGATCAAGCTCGGAAACGCCGTGATCCAACAGTTCGGCGACGTTCAGGAGTACCTGATCCGGCTGCCCCAGGGCGGGGAAAAGCCAGACCAGCTGTCGAAGCAGGTGCAAGACGCCCTGTCGAAGACGGCGGGCGCCCGGGTCGAAATCCGTCGTATCGAGTTCGTGGGCCCGCAGGTGGGGCGGGACCTCCAGCTCCAGGCCCTGTACGCGGTCTTGGCGGGGATGGCGGGCATCCTGATCTACGTCGCCCTCCGCTTCCACTTCCGCGACGGCGTCATCTCCGTGGTCGCCATCGCCCACGACGTGATCGTCACGCTCGGCGCCCTGTCGCTGACTCAGCGGGAGATGTCGCTGCCCGTGCTCGCGGCGCTCCTGACCATCGTCGGTTACTCGATCAACGACACCATCGTGGTGTTCGACCGGATCCGGGAGAGCCGCGGCAAGGGCCTCCGCAAGGGGCAGACCGTGGCCGAACTGGTCAACGGGGCCATGAATCAGACCCTGTCCCGGACGCTCCTGACCGCATTCACGACCTTCATTGCGGCCCTGGTCCTCCTCATCTACGGGGGCGAGGTGCTGAGGGACTTCGCCTTTGCCCTCGTGGTCGGGGTGGTGACCGGCACTTATTCCTCCATCGCCGCGGCCTCCCTGGTCATGGACTGGGAGACTTGGAGCCGGGCCCGCGCACGGCCGGGGGGCAAGGTCCCAGCCAAGGCGAAGGCCTGAGGTAAAAAGTCGTAGCAAAATACTGATTTCAGTGGCAAAATTGCTGGTCAACCTCAGGAGGTCGCGGGTTGACACAGTTACAGACGCTGATTGAGGAGATTCCGAAGTACCAGCCGGGTGCCGACCTGGAGCTGGTGAGCCGCGCCTACCGCTTCTCCGAGAAGAGCCACAAGGGCCAGCAGCGCGCGTCGGGCGAGCCCTATCTCTCCCACCCCCTGGAAGTCGCCGGCCTCCTCGTGGACTTCAAGATGGACGTCACCACGGTCATCGCCGGTCTCCTGCACGACGTGCTCGAGGATACGGGGGCCACCAAGGACGACCTGGCGCGGGAGTTCGGGCCGGAAATCGCCGACCTCGTCGACGGGGTGACCAAGATCGGCAAGCTCGCCTTCTCCTCGCGGGAGGAGCGGCAGGCGGAGAACTTCCGGAAGATGGTCGTGGCGATGGCCCACGATTTGCGCGTGCTGATGATCAAGCTCGCGGACCGCCTGCACAACATGCGCACGCTCGACTACCTGGCGCCCGAGAAGGCCAAGAAGATTGCCCAGGAGACCCTCGACATCTACGCCCCGCTGGCGCACCGGCTCGGCATGGCCAAGGTCAAGGCCGAGCTCGAGGACTTGGCGCTGCGGGTGATGCAGCCCGAGGACTACCAGGAGCTGATGCGCCGGGTGGCCAAGCGCCGGCTCGAGCGCGAGGCCGAGATCAACTCCCTGATCGCGCTCCTCCAGGAGAAGCTCGGGGAGGTCGGCATCGAGTCCAAGATCGCGGGCCGGCCCAAGCACTTCTACTCGATCTGGAAAAAGATGCACGAGGGCGGGCGGGAGTTCGACGAAATCTACGACCTGACGGCCGTCCGGGTCCTGACTAAGACCGTGCGCGACTGCTATGGCACTCTCGGCGTCATCCACTCCCTCTGGAAGCCCGTGCCCGGCCGCTTCAAGGACTTCATCGCGATGCCCAAGGTGAACATGTACCAGTCGCTTCACACGACGGTCATCGGGCCCAAGGGCGACCCGTTCGAGATCCAGATCCGCACCTGGGAGATGCACCGCGTGGCGGAGGAAGGCATCGCGGCCCACTGGCTCTACAAGGAGAAGAAGGGCGACCGCGACCGGTTCGACGAAGCCTTCACGTGGCTCCGCCAGCTGATGGAGTCGCAGAAGGAGATGAAGGACCCGAAGGAGTTTCTCGACACGGTCCGGTTCGACCTCTTCCCGGACGAGGTCTACGTGTTCACCCCAAAGGGCGACGTCAAGGCGCTGCCCGAGGGCTCGACGCCCATCGACTTCGCCTACGCCGTCCACACGGACGTCGGGCATCACTGCGTCGGCGCAAAGGTCAACGGCAAGCTGGTGCCGCTGCGCTACACGCTCCGCCAGGGCGACATCGTCGAGGTGGTGGCTTCGCCCACCCAGCATCCGAGCCGGGACTGGCTCAAGATCGTCAAGTCCAGCCGCTCCAAGGCCAAGATCAACCAGTGGCTCAAGGTCGCGGAGCGGGCCCGCTCGCTCGAACTGGGCCGCGAGCTCTTCGATCGCGACGCCAAGAAGTACCGCCTGGTCCCGGCCACGCTCCTGGCCTCGGAGGAGATGAAGAAGCTCCTCGCGGAGATGGGCTACGCCACCGCGGACGACCTGCTCGCCGCCATGGGCTACGGCAAGGCCTCCATCCACCAGGTGCTGGGCAAGCTGGCTCCCGCCGTGGTCCGCGACCACAAGCAGGCGCCCGAGTCCAAGCCCCAGAAGGCCGCCCGGAAGAGCGAGGGCGCCGTTCGCGTCCGCGGCGTGGACGACGTCCTGGTGCGCTTCGGCAAGTGCTGCTCGCCCGTGCCCGGCGACGGCATCGTGGGCTTCATCACGCGCGGCCGCGGGCTGACGGTGCACGCGCGCGACTGCCTGACCGTCGTCAAGAACGTGCTCGACAAGGAGCGTCTGCTGGCGGTCGAGTGGGACGGCGGGGAGCCGGCCACGCGCCCCGTCAAGATCGCCGTCTACATCGGCCGGGACCGCCCCGGGCTCCTGGCGGAGATCACCGCGGCCATCTCCTCGCAACGGGGCAATATCACCAAGGCCGAGATCACCGTCACGGACGACCGAAAGGGCATCAACCACTTCGTCATCGAGGTGGAGGACCTCCACCAGCTCCAGGGGATCATGCAGGGCATTCGGGACGTGAAGGACGTGATGAACGTCGAGCGCGTCAGAGGGCTGTGACCCACAGCGAGTTCGAGGCCCTCGTCGAGCGGGCCCTGCGCACGCTGCCCCGCCGGTTCAAGGAAAAAATCGCCAACGTCGCCATCGTGGTCGAGGACTGGGCCGACGACGAGACGCTGCGCGATGTCGGCATCGAGCCGCCCGATACGCTCTACGGGCTCTACCGCGGGATCGACCTGACCCACCGCGATACCTCGTACGGCAACGTCCTCCCTGACACGATCCACATCTACCAGGGGCCCATCGAGGAAGACTGCGCCGACGCCGCGGAGATGGCCGAGCTTGTCCGGGACACGGTCATCCACGAGATCGGGCACTACTTCGGCCTCGACGACGACACGATGGAAGGCATCGAGCAGGGCCAGTAGCAGGCCAGGTCCGGCTCGCGACTTCGCCCGGCGAGCCTCCGTTCGGCCGTGCCACTCCGCCCACGAAGACCGCCCGGGTGTTCTAGGCCCTGACGGCTAACCTTTTCCCTTGACAGCACTTTCAATTGTTCGTATGTTTTCAGCGTACGCTGAAAATCGTACAACCAATGAAACCATGGAGAATACGCAGGAAATCAGGCGATCGGTGGCCCAGCGGCTTCGGGAGCTGTTCCCTAAGGCTGTGGCATGGGAGGAGTCTGCCGGCCCAAAGGTCAAGGGCCAAAAGACTGATCTGCTGGTGAAATTCAAGCTCGGAGGCCAGGATCAGACCTTGCTTCTCGAAGTAACTTCCGTCGGTCAGCCCAAGCAGATCCGTGAGGCTATTACCAGGCTAGGAGAGCTTCGCGCGGAGATGGACGGGGCCTACCCTGTTGCCGTCGCCCAGTACATCAGCCCCCAGGGCGCTGGTCTCCTCAAGCGAAACGGCCTGGGCTACCTCGACCTGTCCGGGAATTGCTATCTCGCCTTCGGGAATGTCCTGATCGAGAAGGAAGGAAAGCCCAACCTCAGGCCGTCCACGCGGCCGCTCAAGGCCCTCTTCGCGCCCCGGGCGACCCGGGTGGTCCGGACGCTCCTCGTCGATCCAAGCCGTCTCTGGCGGCTCGAAGAGCTGGCGAAGGCCTCGCAGGTCAGCCTCGGCCACGCCCACAACGTGGTCAAGCGGTTGGGCGACCTGGCGTGGGTCGAGCGGGGCGAGCAGCAGCGCATCCACCTGAGCAAGCCGGCCGATCTGCTCGACGCCTGGGTTGACGCCTACACGTATCGCCTCAACGAGATCGCGACCTACTTCTCGCCGGAGCGGATCACGCGGAAGCTGGTCGGCGACCTCGCCCGCGCTGCCCAGGAGGCGGATCGGCGCGTCGCGTTCACGCTCCATGCGGGCGCGGCGCTCGTGGCGCCCAATGTCCGTTTTCCGGCCATCCATTGCTACATCGAGGGTGACCCGGAGCCGGTGGCGAAGGCCCTGGGGCTCCGGCCTGGCGAGGACGAGGGCAACGTCCACTTCCTGGCGCCCTACGACCTGGGCGTCTTCCACGCGCCAATCACGAAGAGCGGGGTGCCGGTCGTGTGCCTGCCTCAGCTGTACGCGGACCTCTACCACTACGAGCGGCGGGGCCGGGAGCAGGCGGCCCACCTCCGCCGCGAGGCCATGGGTTTCTAGACGTCCACACGCGAGACCGGCCCGACGCGGAACCGGCCAGACGCGGAACCGGAAGGAGGTGAGCCCTCCAATGGCGAAGAAGAAGGCGAAGAAGACGAGCGTAAAGCGGAGGAAGGTGACGAAGGGGCGCAAGCGGCACTAGCCGCGCTGCCACTCAGCCGTACGATTGCAGAGGAAAGGGGGTGACTTCCAAATGGCGAAGAAGAAGAAGGCGGCCAAGAAGAAGAAGAAGTAGTGTTTTGGGCCGGTGGGAGGTGGCGGCCTTCCACCGGCGTTTACCACGCTGCAACAGCAGGACCCGACGGGGGGCGGCAACGCCCCCCGTCGCGCGTTTTCTCCTGGGCCTTACAGGACCTTGGTGACCTTGCCGGCCTTGAGGCAGCGGGTGCAGACGCGCAGTCGCTGCACCACACCTGTCGTGCCGATCTTGCCCCGCATCGAAACGAGATTGGCCAGCCAGCGCCGCTTGGTGACATTGTGGGCGTGACTGATCTTGTGGCCGACGGACGGGCCCTTTCCACAGACGTCGCAACGCTGAGCCATGCTGACTCCTTGAGGGGATCTGCGTCTGATTTGCCGGACGCGAGGCCCTTTTATAGCATGATCGTGTGAGCGGAGCAACGACTTGACCCCTGCGAGAGGAAACCCGGGACGCGGCAGCATGGTCACCGCGGCGGAAGCGGCGCCCGGGCCGCGGACGGCGCTCGGAGACCTCGCCGGCGTCGGCCCGCAGCGCGCCAAGGCCCTCGCCAGGCTCGGCCTCGCCACCATCGAGGACGCCCTCGTCCAGCACCTGCCGCTGCGCCACGAGGACCGGAGCCGCATCATCCCGCTCGGGCGCGTCTCGGTGGGGGAGGCTCGCACCTGCGCCGGCACCATCGCCGGCATCAGCCCGCCCCCGCGCGGGCGCCCGCGCATGCCGCTCGTCGTCATGATCCGGGACGTGAGCGGCTTCCTCAACTGCGCGTGGTTCAACCAGCCGTATCTCGCGCGCGTCTTCAAGCGCGGCCAGCGCCTGATCGTCCACGGCAAGGTCCAGCCGTACGGCCGCGGGCCGCTGCAGATGTTGGTGAAGGACTACGAGGTCGTCGAGGACGGCCCGGACGAGATGCTCCACACGGGACGCCTCGTGCCGGTCTACCCGCTCACTGAGGGGCTGACCCAGAGGCCGTTCCGGCGGCTGATGAAGCGCTTGGTGGACGGCTGGGCCGACCAGATCGACGACCCCCTGCCCGAGCGCGTCCGGGTGGGGCGCGCCTTGCTGCCGCTGCCCCAGGCCATCAGGGGCGCTCACTTCCCTGAGACGCAGGAAGAGCAGGCCGCGGCCCACCGAAGGCTCGTCTTCGACGACTTCTTCCTGCTCGAGACCGGGCTCGCCATCCGCCGCCACCGCGAGGGCCGCCGCCGCGGTCTCGCGATGAACCCGCCGGGCGCGCTCGTGGGCCGCCTGCGGGCGTCCTTGCCCTACACGCTGACGGCGGCGCAGGAGCGCGTGTGGGGCGAGATCCGCACCGACATGGCCGAGCCGTATCCGATGAGCCGCCTGCTCCAGGGCGATGTCGGCTCGGGCAAGACCGTCGTCGCGGCCCTCGCCATCCTGACCGCGATCGAATCCGGCTACCAGGCGGCGCTCATGGCACCCACCGAGATCCTTGCCGAGCAGCACATGATCACGCTCTCCCAGCTGCTCGAGCCGTTGGGCGTGCGCGTGGTGCTCCTCACGGGAGCGGTCAAGGGCAAAGCGCGGCAGGCGGCCGCCGCGGCGGCCGAGCGGGGGGAGGCGGGGTGCGTCATCGGTACCCACGCGCTGGTGCAGGGGAGTGTGGGCTTCAAGCGGCTGGGGTTGGCCGTGATCGACGAGCAGCACCGCTTCGGCGTGGCACACCGGGCGGCGATCCGCGGTAAGGGCGAGAGCCCGGACGTCCTCGTGATGACGGCCACGCCCATCCCGCGCACGCTGGCGCTGACCCTGTACGGCGACCTCGACGTTTCGGTCCTCGACGAGCTGCCGCCCGGGCGCCGGCCCGTCGTCACGGTCGCGCGCGGCGAGTCCAAGCGCCGCGAGATTTACGATTTCCTCCGCAAGCAGATCGGCGAAGGGCGCCAGGTCTACGTCGTCTGCCCGCTCGTAGAGGAGTCCGAGGCCTCCGATCTCAGGGCCGCCACCGAGATGGCCGAGCGTCTCCAGCGCGAGGTCTTCCCGGAGCGTCGGGTCGGGCTTCTCCATGGGCGGCTGGGCTTCCAGGACAAGGAGCGCGTCATGCGCGAGTTCAAGGAGGGCGCGGTCCACGTCCTCGTCTCCACCACCGTGATCGAGGTCGGCATCGACGTGCCCAACGCCGCGGTGATGCTGGTCGAGCACGCCGAGCGCTTCGGACTCTCCCAGCTCCACCAGCTGCGCGGCCGGGTGGGGCGGGGGTCGTGGAAGAGCTACTGCATCCTCCTCGCGGGCTCGTCCTCGGAGGACGCGCAGCGCCGGATCGCCGCCATGACCGGGACCAACGATGGCTTCCGGATCGCGGAGGTCGACCTGGAGCTGCGCGGGCCCGGTGACTTCTTCGGCACCCGGCAGTCGGGGCTGCCCGAGTTCCGCGTCGCCGATCTCCTGAGAGACGGCGCCATGCTGGAGGAGGCGCGGCGCGAGGCCTTCGCCCTCGTCCACGCGGACCCGCAGCTGACTGCATCCGAGCACCGGGGCCTGCGCGACGCCCTCCTCGCGCGCTGGCGCGGCAAGCTCGACCTGGCGGGGATCGGCTGATGCGCGTCATCGCCGGCGCGCTCAAGGGCCAGCGCCTGACCACGCCCAAGGGGCGGACCACGCGGCCGACGGCAGACCAGGTCCGCATCGCCTGCCTCGACACGCTCATGCCCTATCTCGAGGCCGGGCCCTTCCTCGACTTGTTCGCCGGAGCGGGGGGCGTCGGCATCGAGGCGCTCTCGCGCGGGGCGCCGTCGGCCTGCTTCGTCGAGCAGGACAGGGCCGCCGTGACGGCCCTCGAGGACAACATCGACAGGCTCGGCCTGGCCGGCCGCGCCAAGGTCCTCAGGCAGGACGTGCTCCGCGCGCTCGAGGCGCTCGCCCGCGAAGGCGCCCGCTTCGGCGTCGTCTTCCTCGACCCGCCCTACGCCTCGGCCGACGCCGCGCCCGCGCTTGAGCGGCTCGCTCGCGGCGACTGCCTCCTGCCCGGCGCCGTCGTGGTGGCGCAGCATTCGACCAAGGCGCCTCCGCCGGCCGAGCCCGGTGCCCTCACGCTCTGGAAGAGCCGCCGCTTCGGGGAGACCACCTTGACTTTCTTTCGCGGCGGCGCGTAGAGTGAGCGTGGTTTTTTCGACACTCTCGCGACATGCGATCGGGGGACGCCGTGGGCAAGCGAGCCGTGTACCCGGGGATGTTCGATCCGATGCACAACGGGCACCTCGACCTGATCGAGCGGAGCCTGCGCATCTTCGACGAGCTGATCGTCGCCGTGGTCGCCAACCCGTCCAAGCAGCCGCTCTTTGAGGTCAAGGAGCGGCTCGAGATGATCGACGAGGCGACGGCCGGCATGGGACGCATGCGCATCACGTCCTTCGACGGGCTCCTCATAGACCTGGCGCATCGGGAGCAGGCCGACTGTATCGTCCGCGGCATCCGCGCCGTGTCGGACTTCGAGTACGAGTTCCAGATGGCGCTGATGAACCGCAAGCTCCGCCACACGGTGGAGACCGTCTTCCTCATGCCGCACGAGAAGTACACGTACATCTCCTCCCGCCTCATCAAGGAGGTCTCGTCGCTCGGCGCCGCCGTCACCGGGATGGTGCCGCCGCTGGTCGAGGAGCGGCTGAACGCGAAGTTCTCCAGAAAGTAATTCCGCATGCTCGCCGACCGCCTCAAGACGCTCCAGCCATCGCCCACGCTCGCCATGCAGGCCAGGGCCAAGGCCATGCGCGCCGAGGGCATGAACGTCATCTCCTTCGGGGCGGGGGAGCCCGACTTCGACACTCCCCGCCGCATCAAGGACGCGGCGATCCGCGCGATCGAGAGCGGCCAGACCAAGTACACCGAGGTCGGCGGCATCCCCGAGCTGCGCGCAGCGATCTGCCACAAGCTCAAGCGCGACCTGGGCCTCGACTACACCCCCGAAGAAGTGACCGTCTCCTGCGGCGCCAAGCACACGCTCTTCAACATCGTCATGGCGTTGGTGAACCCGGGTGACGAGGTCGTGATCCCGAGCCCGTTCTGGGTGTCCTATCCCGAGCAGGTGCGGCTCCTGGGCGGCGTTCCCGTGCCCGTCGAGACGCTCGAGTCCACCGGCTTCGACCTCGATCCCGCGGCCGTCCGGCGGGCGGTGACGGCAAAGACCAGGATCCTGGTGCTCAACAGCCCGGGAAACCCGACGGGGGCCGTCTTCTCGGCCGCGGCGCTCAAACAGGTGGGGGAGCTCGCCGTCGAGCGCGGCTTCTGGATCGTCTCGGACGAATGCTACGAGGCGCTGACGTACGAGAGGCGCCACGTCTCGATCGCGTCGCTCTCACCCGAGATCAAGGCGCGCACGCTCGTCGTCAACACCTGCTCCAAGGCGTACGCCATGACGGGCTGGCGGGTGGGCTACGCCGCGGGGCCCACGGTCATCATCAAGGCGATGACCGACATCCAGAGCCAGGTGACGTCGAATCCGACCTCGATCGCGCAGTGGGCGGCCGTCGAGGCGCTGGCAGGCCCGCAGGATGAGGTCGCCAAGATGGTCGGGGAGTTCGACCGGCGCCGCCGCGTCATCGTGGAGGCGCTCAACGCCATCCCCGGCATCAGCTGCGTCATGCCCAAGGGCGCCTTCTACGTCTTCCCCAACGTCTCGGGGCTCTTCGGCAAGCGGTGGAAGGGCGGCACGCTCAAGGGCTCCCGAGACGTCTCCGCCTTTCTCCTCGAAGAAGCGCTGATCGCCACCGTGGCGGGCGTGGACTTCGGCTCGGACGCCCACATCCGTCTCTCGTACGCAACGGGGCTCGAGACCATCAAGGAAGGCATGAGCCGGATGGCCGCGGCTGTGCGCGCCCTCGAAGGATGAAGATCGAAGGCGCCAACGACATCCCCGCCCCGCGCGAGCGCGTGTGGGCGGCCTTTCTCGATCCCGATACGCTCGCCCGCGCGCTCCCGGGCTGCGAGGGTCTCGAGGCCGTCGGTCCCGGGGAGTACAAGGCGAAGATGAAGATCGGCGTCGGCGCCATCAAGGGCACGTTCGAGGGCAAGGTGCGGCTCTTCGACCTGGAGCCGCCGACCCGCTACCGGATGGCGCTCGAGGGCAGCGGCGGGCCCGGCTTCGTGCGCGGGGAGGCGGGCATGGAGCTCTCCGACGCGGACGGCGGCACGCGAGTCAGCTACAGCGCGGATGTGCAGGTCGGCGGGCTCATCGCCAGCGTCGGCCAGCGCATGCTGGGCGGCGTCAGCAAGATGATGCTCGAGCAGTTCTTCACACGGATGACCGAGATCCTCGCCGAGGGCGGCTAGCCCGAGGGCTTCCCCTGCTTCTGCTCCGGTGGTCGCTTCTCGGCGCTCTCCTCCTGCTCGCGCAAGGCCCGGTCTCGGCGGCCACGCCGCCGGCCGCTGAATGCTCGGGCCCCGGCGGCAGCGGCCCGTCCCACTGCCTCTACCGGTCGGTGCTGCCGAGCGCGGGCATCGTCGCCGACTGCCGGAGTGACCGCGACTGCCGCGTCGGCTACTACTACGGTCGGCCCGAGCGGGCGACATGGTTCACGCCTCCAGCTGGCGTGACCACGCTTCCCAAGCCCGAAATCATCTGGCACACCGCGACCTTCGCCGAGGCGCGCTTCGACTGCGGTCGGCCGTGCACCTGGAGCTACTTCTTCGAGGCCAGGCGCCACCTGCTCTCCGAGCCGCGACGGGACGTGCTCGGCGCGGACTACCGGCGGCTGCTCATGGCCCAGCCGGACGGCCGCGTTCTCGCGATCCGGCAGATCTTCTCGGCGCGCGAGGTGTTCCGGATTGAGCGGGACTGGGCGCCGGGGCTCTCCCCCGGCGAGGCGATCAAGGAGATCCGCTTCGACCCCGACGGGCGGCTGACCTTCACCTGGCTCAAGGGGCCGGGCCGGGAACGCGTGACCGAGCGCGTCTCGGTGCCTTCCCTCGCGCGATAGGCGGGCCTCGCGCGCTAGACTGGCGCGGCCGCGAGCGGACGCCGCAGCAGTAGCGTCAGCGGGAGCGTCAGGAAGACGAGCGAGCCCACGATGGCGAGGGCCAGCGGCACGCCGCCCCAGTCGCTGACGACGCCGTAGACCGACGGGGAAAGCGCCGAGGCGCCGACGCCCACGGTGTAGAAGACCGCGTAGCTGCGCCCCCGCCTGTCACTGGTGACCAGGTCGGCGACGGTGCCGTAGAGGACGGACGACGTGCCGTTGAGTGCGATCCCGAGGACGGGGAGCAGCGCCAGCGATGGGCCGAGCGGCAGCCCGAGCAGCAGCAGAATGCCGGCGCCCGTCGCCGCCTCGGTGATGATCACGGTGCGGATCACGCCGAGCCGCTCCGCCAGCACGCCGCAGGCGAACTTGCCCGCCGCGCCGCCCGCGAAGACCAGCATCAGCGCGAAGCCCACGGCCTGTACCGACGACCCCTTGGCGATCAGCAGGAAGGGCAGGAAGGTGAGGAAGCCCGTGCGTGTCGAGTTGTCGATCACGTGGATCACGGACAGCGCCTGAAAGCCGCGCACGTCGCGGATGCCCCAGTCTGAGCCGTGCCGCCGCTCGGCCCTGTCTTCGGGGAGCGGCGCGTAGCCGACCTCCAGGCGGGTGAGCGCGAGCAGCACGAGTCCTGCGGCCGCCATGCCGACCACGGCGAAGCTCTCGACGGCCCCGCGCCAGCCGAGCCACGGCACGGCAAAGGCCACCGCCGCAGGCACCACGACCTTGCCGAGGTCGCCCGAGAAGTTGTAGGTGCCCAGCGCCACGCGGCGGCGCCCATCTTCGTAGGCATGCGACACGAGCGAGGACGAGAGCGGGTGCTGGACGCCCGAGCCGAGCCCCGCGGCGAGGAGACATCCCAGAAGCGCCGCATAACCTCCCGCGAAGCCCGCCGCGACGAAGCCGAGCGCCGTGGCGGCCGTCCCCGCCGCCAGGAGTCGCGCCTCGCCCCAGCGCTCCGCGAGGAGCCCTGCCGGGATCTGGAAGGCCGCCATGCCGCCGCTGTACACCGTGCGTAGCAGGCCGACCTGGGCGAAAGAGAGCCCGAACTCGCGGGCCCAGACCGGGAAGAGGACGTAGAGGATGTCGGAGAAGCCGTCGTGGACGAAGTGCGTGCCGCAGGCGGTACCGAGAACGGCGCGGGCGCGGCGGCTCATGCGCCCGATTGTTTCACAGGTGCGGTGACGCGGGCAACGACCGCTCCGGCGCTCGGCCTAGCGCCAGGCGCCCCATCTGACAGCCGCGGCGATCGTGCCGCCAAGCACGATGAGGGCCGCCGCCATGGCCGCGAAGATCCCCGGCAGCCCCCAGCCGAGCCAGTAGCCGCAAACCCAACCGCCCGCCGCCGCGAGGAAGAGCCGCGCGAAACCGGCTGCGAGGGGCCAGCCGAGGCGTCCCGCGCCCTGCGAGGCGAAGTACAGGGTTAGCCCCAGGCCGAAGAAGCCGTAGACCGGGCCCACGATCCGGAGATAGCTCGCTCCCGCGGCGATCACGTCAGGGTCCGTCGTAAAGAGTCCGAGCCACGCACTCGGGAAGATGGCGGCGAAGAGGCCGATCGCGCCCGTCACGCCCGCGCCGATGCCCGCGCCCGTCCACGCGATGCGCTCGGCGCGCGCGATCTGCCCCGCGCCCACGTTGGCGCCGACCATCGCGACCAGCGCCGAGCCCATCCCGAACGCGACCAGGATCTGGAGATACTCGAGCCGCGCGCCCATGCCGTAGCCTGCCAGCGCGGCTGTGCCGAACGGGCCGACGAGCCCCGTCATGAGCACCACGGTCAGGTTGGTCAGGATCGTGTTGAGCGAGGCGGGCGCACCGACGCGCAGGATCTCCCAGAAGAGCGCCCACCGCAGCCGGAAGCCCTCCCACGAGAGCCGCAACGTGCTTCGCGGGGACAGCAGATAGGCGCCGAGCACGAGCGTCGACGCGCCGAAGGCGATGAGATTCGCCGCCGCCGTGCCCGCCACCCCGAGCCGCGGGAACGGGCCCCAGCCCATCACCAGAGCCGGCGCCAGGCTCAGGTAGATGACGGCCGAGCCGATATTGACGGCCGCCGGCAGCACCATGGTGCCGGTGCCGCGGACGATGCTCGAGAGCGTGTTGAGGAGCCAGTAGACGACGGCGCCGCCGAAGATCACGCGGGAGTAGGTCAGCGCGGCTTCGAGGGTGGCGCCCGTCCCGCCCATGGCGCGGTACAGGGCCGGGCCGCCCCAGAGGAGCCCGATGGTGAGCAGCGCGGACATGCCGATCGCGATCACGAGGGCGTGAGCCGCCAGCGCTTGCGCCTCGGCGCGCCTGCCGGCGCCCAGTGCGCGCGCCACGGCCGAGGCGACGCCGCCGCCCATGCCGCCGGCCGACATGGTCTGCATGAGCATGAGCAGCGGATACACCAGCGACACGCCCGCGAGCGCGCTCGAGCCGAGCCAGCCCACGAAGACGGCGTCGAGCGTGCCGACGGTCGCCTGGAGAATGGTGACGAAGACAGTGGGCGCGGCCAGGCGGAGCAGGGTGGGGACGACGGGGGCTTCGAGCAGCCGCTTCGTGCGGGCCCCCACGGGCTCGGCCGAGGGCGTCGAACTCATCACGGACGGATGCAGGTCAAGCGAGGTCTTTCTGGAACTCGACGACGGCGCGGGCGCGGCGCCTCATGCGCCCGAGTATTCCACAGCGGCGACGCCCGAAGCAATCCGTGCGGGCCATCGTGTCAGCGAGCCGGGCGCCGCTCGAGGCGCGCGCCGCCTCAGGCGAGGCCGGACAGGAATTCGACGACAGCGCGGTTGAACGCCACGGGCTGGTCCCGGTTGGCGAAGTGGCCGGCCAGGGAGAGCAGGGCGAAATGGGCGTGCGCGATGCGCTTCTGGATCTCACGCATGGGTCCGAGCGAGGGGTCCTCGTCGCCGCACACGAGGAGGGTGGGCGCCGTGATCTCACCCAGGCGATCCGTGATGTAGTCCATCTGGAGCAGGGCCCGCAGCGCGTTGGCGTAGCCGATGGGCGTGAGCATGCGGTAGTAGTCGAAGATCTCCTTCCGCGCCGACGGGTCCAGCTTGATCCGCCCCGCCACGTTCGGGTTGGACTCGATGGCGAACTCCGCCATGGCGTCCATCCCGCCCTTGAGCGTCACCTCGATGCTCTTCGCGCGCAGCACGATATTGTCCACTCCCAGCGGCAGGCCCGACGCGGAGGACGAGTCGATGATGAGGAGCGCGCGCACGCGCGTGGGGTGCGCCAGCGTGAAGCGCGTCGCGATGCCCCCACCGAGCGAGAGCCCGCCCACGACGGCCCGCTCGAGCTCGAGATGGTCCATGAGGTCGTGGAGGTCCCAGACCCAGTGGGCGAAGGTGACCTTCTTCGGGTCCTCGGGGCTGTCGGAGCGGGCGTGCCCGCGCGGCTCCCAGAGGATGAGTCGGTGGCCGGCGGACAGCGCTCCGATGTTGGGGTCCCACATGCCCGCATTGCCGCCGATGCCGTAGGCCAGCAGGACCGGCTCGCCCCGCCCGTGCTCCTCGTAGTAGACCCTGACGCCGTCGCGCGTGGTCGAGTGGGGCATGGCCGCCCTCCGGATGCGGAGTGTGGTAAAAGAGGGCCCTATGGAACGGTCGTTCGCGGAAGAAGTCAAGCAGCTCCAGCTCGGCCAGGGGCAGGTCCTCCGGGGCGAGGGCATCCTCGCCATCACCAAGGCTCTCCTCCAGTCGGGCGTGTCCTATGTCGGCGGCTACCCGGGCGCGCCCGTGTCCCATCTCCTCGACGTCATGGCTGACGCAAACGAGCCCGTGCTCAAGCCCATGGGAGTCTATCTGGACGCCTCGGCCAACGAGGCCGCCGCCGCCGCCCTCCTGGGCGCGTCCATTAACTACCCCATGCGGGGGGCGGTCACCTGGAAGTCCATCGTGGGCACGAATGTCGCGGCCGACGCGCTCTCCAACCTGGCCTCCTCCGGCGTCATCGGCGGCGCGGTGATCGTGGTCGGTGAGGACTACGGCGCGGGCGCCAGCGTCATCCAGGAGCGCACGCATGCCTTCGCGCTCAAATCGTCGCTGTGTCTCTTCGACCCGCGCCCGAGCCTTCAGACCCTGGCGCGGATGGTCGAGGAAGGTTTTGGCATGTCGGAAGCGTCGAATTTGCCGGCAGTGATCAGCCTTCGCATCCGTGCCGCGCACATGCAGGGCTCCATGGTCTGCAAGGACAATGTCCGCCCGGCCATCAGCATGCGCGACCGGCTGCAGCGGCACTCCTTCGACTACAGCCGGATCAGCCATCCGCCCTCCACCTACACCCAGGAGGCGCAGAAGTTCGAGAAGCGCCTGCCGGCCGCGCGCCGCTACGTTCTCGAGCGCGGGCTCAACGAGGTCATCCCCGGGGAGGAGAAGGAGCTCGGCATCATCCTCCAGGGAGGGCTCACGCCGACCGCGCTCCGCGCGCTGGAGCTCCTGGGCCGGGCCGATGTCTTCGGCAGGAGCCGCATCCCGATTCTCGTCCTGAACGTGATCCACCCGCTCGTGCCCGAGCAACTCCTCGACTTCCTCGAGGGCAAGCGCCGCGTGCTCGTCCTCGAGGAGGGGATGCCCAACTTCATCGAGCAGGAGCTCAAGGCTCTCGCGTACGACCGGGCCCTGTCGGTCCGCATCGAGGGCAAGGGCACGGTGGCGGCCCAGGGAGAATACGTGCCCGAAGTCGTGCTCGCGGCGCTGGCGCGCTTCCTCGGAGGCGATGCCGAGACGCGGCGGGCCGCTCTCGCGGGTCATGTCGGGCGAGGCAGGCAGGTCCTCGAGACGCCGCTCCCAAAGCGGCCGCCCGCTTTCTGCACGGGCTGCCCGGAGCGCCCCATGTTCAGCGCGCTCAAGATCGCGCAGCGCGAGCTCGGTGAAACCCACGTGGCGGCCGACATCGGCTGCCATGCCTTCGCCGCGCTGCCGCCGTTCAACCAGGGCAACACGATCCTGGGCTACGGCCTGGGACTGGCCTCGTCCAGCGCCGTCGCGCCCAATTTCGGCAAGCGCGTGATCTCCATCATGGGAGACGGCGGCTTCTGGCACTCGGGGCTGACGACGGGTGTCGCGAACGCCGTCTTCAACAAGCAGGACTCGATCCTCGTGGTCCTCGAGAACTTCTACACGTCGGCGACGGGCCAGCAGTCCAACCCCTCGACCGGCAGGAACCCGCGGGGCGACAACGTGCGCATGTCCATTGCCGAGACGATCCGGAGCCTCGGCGTGTCGTGGATCCGCGTCGTGAACCCCTACAAGGTCGGCAACACGCTCAAGACGGTGCGCGAAGCCATGACGACGGCGGCGGGCGGGCTCAAGGTCATCATCGCCCGGGGCGAGTGCCAGCTCGAGCGTCAGCGCCGCGTGAAGCCGCAGACGGCGGCCCGGCTCAAGGCTGGCGGGCGCGTCGAGGCGCCGCGCTTCGGCGTCGACGCCGATGTCTGCACGGGGGACAAGTCCTGCATGCGCTTCAACGGCTGCCCGTCCCTCACGCTCAAGGAGAGCGGCGACCCGCTGCGCGACGACCCGGTGGCGCACGTGGACCAGACCTGCGTCGGCTGCGGGCTCTGCGGCGAGGTCGCGCACGCGGCCGTTCTCTGCCCGTCGTTCTACGAGGCGCGCGTGGTCCACAACCCCGGCTGGCGTGAGCGGAGGCTCCAGTCCTTCCGCCGGCGGGTAATCGGCCTCTTCCAGCCGGCATGAGCGCCGCGCGCCGTCCCGTCTCCATCTTGATCGCGGCCCTCGGCGGACAGGGGGGCGGCGTGCTGACCGAGTGGATCGTCGCCGCGGCCACCCACGCGGGCCTGCCGGTCCAGGCGACGTCCATCCCCGGCGTGGCGCAGCGCACCGGGGCGACGACCTACTATCTCGAGATCTATCCCGAGGCGCTTCCGGCCGGCTCTCCGGACCCGGTCTTTTCCCTCTACCCGATGCCGGGCGACGTCGACGTGATCATGGCCTCGGAGCTGCTCGAGGCGGGGCGCATGGTCGAGATGGACTACGCCTCGCCCGAGCGGACCACGCTCATCACGAGCACCCACCGCCTCTTCGCCATCGCCGAGAAGACGGCGCTCGGCAACGGCATCTTCCCGCGCGAGCGGGTGGAGGAGGCGGCGCGGGCGCTGTCGCGGCGCCTGATCGCGTGCGACGCGCTCGCCGTCGCGCGGGCTGCCGGCAGCGAGGTCAACGCGGTACTGATGGGGTCGCTGGCGGCCTCGGGCGCGCTCCCGCTTGCAGCAATGGACTTCGAGGCGGCCATTCGCGTGGGCGGCGTCGCCGTCGAGCGCAACCTCGCCGGCTTCAAGGCGGGCATTGAGATCGCGGCCGGTGCGGCGGCTCCGGAGAGCGCTCCGGCGCGGCCGTGGGCAGAGATCAAGGTCGAGCGGGCGCACGCTCTCGGGGTGAGGAGCGCCGACTTCCTCGCCGTCATGGCGCAGATTGAAGGCGAGTTTCCGGCGGCGCTTCATGCGACGCTCGGCGAGGCGGCCGCGCGCCTCATCGACTACCAGGACGCGGGCTACGCAGCACGCTTCCTCGGGCGCGTGCGGCTCGTGCGCGCGCGGGACACGGAGACGCGGCTGACCGAGCGCTTCGCGCGGCGCCTCGCCGTGTGGATGAGCTACGAGGACGCCATCCGCGTGGCCGACCTCAAGACGCGCCGCAGCCGCTTCGAACGCATCCGGCGCGACCACGGCGCGGCGAACGGCCAGGTGCTGGTGGTGACGGACTACCTCAAGCCCGACCTCGACGAGATCTACGGCATCCTGCCTGCCGCGATCGGTGGGCCCATCGCCCGCTGGGCCGAGCGGCGCTGGCCCGACGGGCGTCCGACCATCACCCAGCACGTCAGGACCACGTCGGTGCTGGGCTACGCTCGTGTCTGGGCGCTGGGACGGCTCCGCTGGCTCCGGCCCTCGTCGCTCCGCGCCCAGCGGGAGTTCGTCCTCATAGATCGCTGGCAGCAGGCGGTCATCGATGCGGCGGCTCTCGACTACGACCTCGCCTGTGAGGTCGCGGACATCGCGACCGTGGTGCGCGGTTATGGCGAGGTCAGACGCCGCCTCTCCGGCGCCTTCACGCGCTTCCTCGACGAGATCCTGGCGCCGGCCGTCGCCCGCGACCGGGCGGCCGGGAAGGGCTATGCGCGCGCCCGGGACATCGTCGGCGAGACACGCGAGAAGCTCCTCGCCGACGAAAAGGGCATCGAGTCGGCGCTCCTCGAGGCCGCGCGCTCGTGAGCGGCAACGTCACGCTGATGCGGGACGGGGCTGTGGCCACACTCTCGCTCAACCGTCCCGAGCGACGCAACTCGCTGAGCGACGCCATGCTGACCGATCTCGGGGCGGCGCTCGCCGAATTGCGGGACGATGCGGGCACGCGCGTCGTCATCCTGACGGGCGCGCCGCCCGTTTTTTCCGCCGGGGCGGACGCGCCACACGCCCGCGCCAAGACGGACGAGGAGCGCCGGCGCCTCTTCCTGGAGAATAAGAGCCAGTTCCGCAGGCTCTTCGAGCGGGCCACTGGAGCGCTCGAGACCCTCGAGCAGGCGACGATCGCGATGATCAACGGCCACGCGGTCGGCGGCGGCTGGGGCCTGCTGCTGGCCTGCGACTTCCGCTTCGCCGCGGCCGAGGCGCAGTTCTGGATTCCCGAGGTGGACCTGGGCGTGCCGCTCGGCGTGGCTTCGACGACGCGCTTCGTCCGGTTCGTCGGCCCGACCAAGGCCAAGGAGATCATCATGGGCTGCCACCGCTACTCGGCGGCCGAGACACAGGCCATGGGGCTCGTGACGCGCGTCGTGCCTGGTTCGGAACTCGAACAGGCCGTGAAGGACTACGCCCAGCACCTGCTCAAGAAGCCCTTCCGCGCGCTCGCCGAGGTCAAGGCGCGCATCAACGCCATCGCCTCAAACGGTATCCCGGTGATCAACGCGATGACCGAGGGCTTCCTCGACCGCCCCTAACGGGGTCAGGTCTTGCATTACGACATTTGAGCCCGGTGGGGAGGCTGGCCCCTATCTACAGGATCCCGGAATGTGTCAATGCAAGACCTGACCCCGGTTACGGTTACCTCGCGTGCGGCCATCGGGCGGGGCCTCGCATCTGGACCCTTCTCGGCCGCCTGTCGGTCTCTACTCTCGCAATACGAGCTGGGTCTGGATGGTCATCGACAGAAGGCGGCCCGAGGCGTCGGTCACCCGCGTCTGCCAGACCTGGGTCGTCCTGCCGCGGTGGACCGGCGTGGACTCGGCGCGGATCACGCCCTCGCGCCCGGCGGCGAAAAAGTTGGTCTTGGACTCGAGCGTGGTCGTGCCCGTCGCCCCCGGCGGCAGGTTGATGAAGGTCCCGGTCGCGCCCACGAGGTCGGCCAGCGCCATCAGCGTCCCGCCGTGGACGCGGCCGCCCACCGTCGTCAGGTCGTCTCGCACGGTCAGCTCGGCCACGAGCCGGTCCTTCGTCGCCTCGACGAAGCGCGCGCCGATGAGCTTGGTCAGCGTGCCTTCGTGATGCTCGTTGAGGATCTCGGGGTCGATGCGTATCGGCTCGTCAGCTGCCGCCATGGGTCCCTCCGGGATGGAGCTCGTGGTAGATGTTGCGCCCGCGCGTCTCGCGCAGGAGCAGGCTCATGCCCGCCGCGACCAGCACGAACACCGCGCAGACCTTGAAAGCGCCCGCATAGGCCGCCGCGGGGTAGACGCGCGCGCCCTCGACCATCGCGCCGGTCCAGCCGGCGTCGAGCACGCGGCCGACGTACTTCTGGGTCAGCGCGGCGCCGAGGAAGCCTCCCATGTTCGCGACCGCCACCGCGGTGCCCGCCAGATGCGGCGGGTTGACTTCACGTCCGATCGGCCAGGTCAGCACGAAGGCCCCGCCCACCCCGCCCATGCCGAAGAGGATCAGCGCCACTCCCCAGAGCGGCAGTGCCCCGGCCGTGAGCGCGAGCGCCGCCCAGAAGAGAAAGAGGCAGAAGGAGAGCACGGTGTAGGGGAGCTTGCGCCGGCGCAGGACCCGGTCGGAGAGATAACCCGTGAGCGGCGCCGTGAAGAGGAGGGCGAATGACACGGCCGAGGCATAGGTCGCGGCCTTGGTCGTCGGCAGCGCGTAGATGTCGTGGAGGAACGGCACGACCCAGAGCATGAGGTTGCCCATGGCCGCGTAGAGGAAGAAGAAGGCGAGGAAGGGGGGCCAGGTGTGGCGGTTGCCCAGCACTTGGACCATGCCCCGGAGCACCGCGCCGAGTTTCGGTGACGGCGCCGTCGCCGCGGCGGCGCCCGCCGGGTGGTCGCGGACGACGAGGTAGCACGTCGCGGCGCCGAGGAGTGTCAGCGCGGCGATCGTCGTGAAGGCGCCGCGCCAGCTCGTCAGCGCGACCAGCGCAGCCAGGGGCGCGGTGCCTCCGAGCGCTCCCAGCACGCCCACCGTGGCCGTCACCGCCGAGAGCGTGCCGAAGTGAGAGGGCGGGAACCAGTTTGTGGCAACTTTGAGGCAGCCGATGAAGGTGACCGTCGCGCCCGCGCCGACGAAGAACCGCCCGGTCATGAGCACGTTCTGCGAGGCCGCCATGCCCATCGCCAGCGAGCCCAGCCCCATGACAGCGCTGCCTGCTGCGATCACGCGGCGGACCCCGAAGCCGTCGATCAAGAGCCCGGCGGGGATCATGAAGGCCGCGTATGAGTAGAAGTACATGGCCGAAAGCAGGCCGACGATCTCGCCGCTCGCGCCGAACGCCTGCATGATGTCCTTGACGATGACACCGGGGGCGACGCGGTGCAGGAACGCGAAGAAGAAGAGGAAGGCGGGGATGCCCCACATGATCCAGCGGAGACGGGTGGGCGACTGCTCCACGCGCTAGCGGGTCCAGAAGCCCGCGGGGTCGCAGGCGCGCACGATCTCGAGCTCCGCTGCCGTCGGTATCGCCGTTTGGCGGCAGCCGTCCGCCACGCGCAGGTCCCAGCCTGTCGCGGCTCGCACCGACTCGACGCTCTGCCCCGGGTGCCAGGAGGCGAGGAGCATCTCGCGTGTCTTGGGGTCGAAGCGATAGACGCCGAGGGTCGTGATGACCGCGGCCGGACCGCCGCCCGGCAGCCCCACGCGCTCGCGCCAGCCGGCGCCGTCGCCAAAGCCCGGCGAGGTGATGAAGTCCACGCGCTCTTTGAAGCGATGTTTCTCCTGCGGCATGATGACCACGAAGCGCTTGGCCAGGCTCGCGATGTCCGCGCCGCCGCCGCTGCCGGGCAGCCGGACTTTCGGTCTGCGCCAGTCGCCGACGCAGTTGGTGTTGAGGTTGCCGTGCTTGTCAATCTCGGCGCCGCCGATGAAGCCAAGGTCCACCAGCCCCTGCTGGAGGAGCGACATGATCTCGAGCGTGCCTGTGGACCAGAGCGCGCCCGGGATATTCGGCGTGTCGCTCATGGTCATGAGGGTCTCCGGCGCCGGCTGGTCGCGCACGATGCCGTTCTCGAAGAGGCCGATCGCCCCCGGGGCATGCGTGCGCTTGGCGAAGGCGAAGGCCAGGAGCGGCAGCCGCATGCCGACGAAAGCCAGATCGCCGTCGCGGATCTCGCGCCCCGCGGCGATGACCATCAGCTCGCGATCGGTGTACTCCGGCATGGGCTAGTGGAGCACGAAGGGTTTGGCGCCCGAGGCGGCGTAGGGATGGCGGCGAATGGCCTCCTCGTTGATCTCGACGCCGAGCCCGGGACCGGTAGGGATTTCGACGTGGCCGTCGTGCGCCTGGATAGGGCGCGCGAGAAAAGACGTCTCGTGCTCGCCCGTCGGGAACTCCACGGGCATCGCACCGCCCCAGGTTGCCGCGACGTGGAGTGTCGCCGCGAGTCCCGGGCCGAAGTAGAAGGAGTGCGGCGCAATGGGTAGGTTGGCCGCCTGGGCGAGCGCGGCGATCTTCTTGAACTCCGTGATGCCGCCGACCTTGGTGATGCTGGGCTGCAGGATGTCGCCCGCGCGGCGCTCGACGATCTCGCGGAAGCCGAAGAGCGTGGACTCGTTCTCGCCCAGCGCGATGGGCGTGTCGGTGGCCCGCGTTACCTCGGCCAGCCCCGTGTAGTCCTCGGGAGGCCACACGGGCTCCTCGAACCAGAAGAGCCGGTACGGCGCGAGCGCCCGCGCCATCCCGATGGCCTCGGCGGGAGTCCACGGGCAATTCACGTCGAGCATCAGCTCCACTGAAGGCCCCACGGCCTCACGCGCCGCGCGGACCGAGGCCACGTCGGTCTGGTGGAGCTTGAGCATGGTGAAGCCCTGGGCGACGAAGCCCTTGCAGGCGCCCGCCACGTCCTTGGGCGAGTCGTAGCGCATAAGGCTCGCGTACACGGGCAGGGTGGGACGTGTCGCGCCCCCAAGGAGCGCATGGACGGGGGTGTTCAGCGACTTGCCGAGAAGATCCCACAGCGCGATGTCGACGCCGCTGATGGCGAACATCGCCAGCCCCCGCCGCCCGTAGATCATGGTGCCGCGGTGCATGAGGTCCGCCAGGTACTCGATCCTCTGCGGGTCCTGGCCGATCAGCAGCGGCGCCAGGCTCTCCTCGATCACGTTGCAGACGGCGAGCGGCGCGCCGTAGGCGAACGCCTCGCCCACGCCCGTGAGCCCCGCGTCGGTCCTGACGCGCACGATGATCTGCTTGCGCGTGGCCGCGGTCCAGGGCGACGGCGGGTCGAGCGGTTTCATCGGGATGGCGAGACAGATCGCTTCAATAGCTGTGATTTTCATGGGCTCAGGCTCCGTAGTCGAGAGGTTCAGAGAGGCGCGGCGTTTTGACCCGCACGGCTTCGCGGGCCTCGGGACCCAGCGTTGAGAGAAAGCCCTTCCAGTCGGCGACGCCGAAGATCCAATGGTCGAGCCACACCCGCGTGCCTTCCACCGTCCGCATTTCCTCGTGGTAGCGGTGGTAGAAGTCGTGCCCGCGCCCGTAGTAGCCCTGGACCGGCGAGGGATAGGCTCCGAAGGGCTCGTGGACCACGGCCGCGACCTTGAGCGCGGGCGCCAGGACCAGGCCGGGATCGGAGAGGATGCGCTCGCGGGGCCAGATTTCCTCGGCCACGATGATGACCCTCTCGGCGGCCAGCGCCGCCTGGCGCGTAACGCCGAGAGTGCCCCAGCAGTGCGCGTGGCCCTCGGCGTCCGAGCGCTGGACGTGGAGGATGGCCACGTCGGGCCTGAGCGCCGGGATCAGCACCACGGGATCGCCCGAGAAGGGATCGGGCGCTTGTTTGAACGTCGGGTTGGAGTCAAGCAGCCCCGTGCCCAGCAGCGAGCGCGTCGGAATGTAGGGCGCGCCCATCGCGCCCGCCTGGAGCGCCAGGGCGATGCTGAGATTGGAGTGATCCTCGACGGCGACGGGGTGGGGGACGCCGTGCTCCACGGCCCGGCGGTAGTTGTGGCCGAGCCCGGCCGAGACGTTGCCCACCCATGCGGCCTGGATGCGGGCGACGCAGCCCGCGGCGACCAGCTGGTCGAAGAGGATGTCGGAGATCGGGCCGATCAGTGTCAGATCCTGCCGGCGCTGGCGGATCAGCTCGTGGCCGGCGGCGAAGGGGATGAGCGCCTCGAGCGCAGTGCCCATGCAGACCGAGGCGCCGTCGGGCACGAAGCGCGCCACCGCGTCGCGCATGGGGACGACCTTGTCTTGGGGCACCCGGCCATACTACCCCAGCGTCCCGTGCGGCAGGTGTTCGACCAACTCGACCATGCGGCACGGGTGCGCTCGACCGCCTACCTGGAGCGGTGAAGGCCTCGCCCGCTCAGCGCACTGCGGCGGCGAAGGCCGTCAGGATCTCGCGGTCGCGCGGGTAGGTGAGGAGGGTGGCGGCCTCCTCGAGGGAGGTCCAGCGGACCGCGTCCACCTCGTTGCGCGGCTCGGCCCGGCCGTTGCCCGGCTCCATGATCCAGTAGCGGACGACCTTGGGCCGGCCCTTGCCGTTCGTGTATGAAGAGGTCGCCAGCTCGGTGCCCAGCTTGCAGCGCAGGCCTGTCTCCTCCTCGACCTCGCGGAGCGCGCAGCGCTCGTGTGACTCGCCCGCTTCGAGCTTGCCCTTGGGGAAGGTCCAGTCTTTGCGATGAGGCCGGTGGACGAGGAGGACCCGGATCTCGCCGCGCGGAGCATGCCTCACGATGACGCCGCCCGCGGCCTGGACGACCCGCTCATCCCTCGCGCCCATGAAGCGAGTATGCGGCCTGGGTGGTCCGTACACGCAGAACTGGGATGCGCCGCGTGCCCTCCCGTCACGCATGTGTAGCAATCGGTACCCCGTATAATGGGCCGGCATGTCTCTGGGCGAGTCCGACACACGGGCCAAGCTGATCGACCCGGCGCTCCACGCCTGCGGGTGGACGGAAGACCTTATCCGACGCGAGGAGACGGCGGGGGCAGTGGAGATGGTCGAAGGGCAGGCCCGGCGGCGCGCCAAGGGGCGGGCTGACTACACCCTGCGGGTCAGGGTGAACCAGGCGAGCCAGCCTGTGGCCGTGTCGCTCATCGAGGCCAAGGCTGAGCATCTCCCGCCTGCCCACGGCCTCGAGCAGGCCAAGGCCTATGCCGCCTGCCGGCGGCTCAACGTCCAGTTCGTCTTCTCCTCCAATGGCCACCTCTTCGTCGAGTTCGACCGCTCGACGGGTTTCACGACCAAGCCACGGCCACTGACACAGTTTCCCACGCCTGCCGACCTTCGCGCCCGTTACGAGCAGGCGATGGGTTTCAGCCTGGAATCGCCCGAAGCGCGTCCACTCCTCGCGCGCTACCCGGGAGGCGAGGCCAGCCGGTACTACTTCCAGGATGCAGCCATTCGCGCGGTGCTGGAGAAGCTGGCGGGTGGCGAGAAGAAGGCGCTCCTTTCCCTGGCCACAGGCGCGGGGAAGACCCGCATTGCGGTCTACCTACTCAAGCGCATCGCGGATGCGGGGCAGCTCAAGCGTGCCCTCTTTCTCTGCGACCGTGACGAGCTGCGAAGCCAGGGGCTCGGCGCCTTCCAGAACGTCTTCGGCGCCGACGCGGCTGAGGTGTCGAGCGGCAAGCCGCAGAAGAATGCCCGCATCCTCATCGCGACCTACCAGACGCTGGACGTGGATACCGACGAGGCCGACGCCAACTTCCTGACGACTCACTACCCGAAGAACTACTTCAGCCACATCGTGATCGACGAGTGCCACCGCTCGGCCTGGGGTAAGTGGTCGCAGGTGCTCACGCGCAATCCGGACGCTGTCCAGATCGGGCTGACGGCCACGCCGCGCGAGATCGAGTGGACCGAGAGGAGCAAGGAAGCCCAGGCGGACGCCGAGGTCTCGGGCGACAACCTTCGCCACTTCGGCGAGCCGGTCTACGAGTACGACATGAGCCAGGGGATCGACGACGGCTACCTGGCGGCCTGCGAGATCGTCCGCCGAGACATCTTCCTGGACGACAAGCCGCGGCCCGAGCGCGAGACGGGTGTGGACGAAGCTGACCTGGTGGGCAAGCAAATCACGGACGCCCGGACAGGAGAGGTCCTGGCGACGGCCGAGGCGCGCCGGCGTTACGAAGCCCACGACTTCGAGGATCGCTTGCTACTGCCGGAACGCGTGGCCGCCATGTGCCAGGACCTCTTCCAGCACCTGGTCGCCACCGGCGGTCCGGAGCAAAAGACCATCGTCTTCTGCGCGCGCGACCGTCATGCCGACGAAGTGGCCGCGGCTCTGAACAACCTCTACGCTCAATGGTGTAAGGCGCAGGGCCGCGAGCGTCTCGATCCCTACGCCTTCAAGTGCACCGCGGCCTCCGAAGGATCCGACCTAGTCAAGGACCTCCGAGGGCTCCAGCGCCGCTACTTCGTCGCGACGACGGTGGAGTTGCTGACGACCGGCGTGGATGTGCCTTGCGTGCGGAACATCGTCTTTTTCAAGTATGTCCGCTCGCCCATCGCTTTCTATCAGATGGTCGGGCGAGGCACGCGGATCGATATGCCCAGCGGGAAGCTGATGTTCCGCGTCTACGACTACACGGACGCCACCCGGCTCTTCGGCGAGAAGTTCAGGAGCCGTTTCACTCCGCCCCGCAAGCTCACGGCCAAGGTGCCGGGGCCCGACGCGCCGCTGCCCGAGAAGACCATCCTGGTGGAGGGCTTCGACGTGCGCGTGACGGGCGCGGGCCGGTACATCGTGACCAGCGTGGATGGCAAGGCGATGCCGATCACCGTCGAGGAGTACAAGCAGCGTCTAGCGGAGCGATTGGTGGAGCAAGCGCCGACGCTCGAGGACTTCCGCGCCAGGTGGATCAGCCCACCGGAGCGCCGGGCCCTGATGGGCAGGCTGCCCGATGCCGGCCGTGCCCCGTTGCTGGTTCGCACGCTCGAAGAGATGACGGACTACGACCTCTACGACGTGCTTGCCGAGCTGGGCTACGGCCTGGCCCCGCGCACCCGCCCCCAGCGCGCCGAGGCCTTCACCTACAAGCACGAACGCTGGCTCGCGACCCTGCCCGCCCCCGCCACGGCGACGCTCAAGGCCCTGGCCGGCCAGTTCGCCCGCTCAGGCACCGACGGGCTCGAGAGCCCCCAAGTCTTCGACACGCCGGACGTAACTCGTGCAGGCGGGCTCCCCGCTCTCAAGGCTTTCGGTCAACCCGCCGACATCCTGCGCCAGACCAAAGAAAGGCTCTTCGCCGCATGACGCCGACTGCACGGACTCCGAGACGCCATCTCTCCGTCGCTCCTCGCGAGGACGCGGTTTACCTTCTCAGGATCACGCTCGAGGCAGTCGAACCGCCGGTGTGGCGCCGCGTCCAGGTGCCCGGTTCCATCACGCTCGAGCGGCTTCACACGGTCATTCAGAAAGCCATGGGCTGGCGCGACGTGCATCTCCACGAGTTCGAAGTCGGCGGCAGGCGCTACGGCCAGCCGGAGCCGGACGAGCCGCACTACAAAGTAGAGCCCGAGTGGAAGCTGACACTGCGCGGAGCCGCGCCGATCGAAGGCGCGCGGTTCCGCTACGTCTACGACCTCGGCGACGGGTGGGGTCACGAGGTGCTGGTGGAGGCGATCCAGGCTCCCGCGGCTCCGTTCAAGTATCCCGTGTGCCTGGCAGGTGAGCGCGCCTGTCCGCCCGAGGACTGCGGCGGCGCGCCCGGCTACGCGAACCTGCTCGACGTGCTGCGCGACCGCACCCACCCCGAGCACAGGGACATGCTCGCCTGGGTGGGCCGCGGTTTCGACCCCGAGCGCTTCGACCTGGCCGCCGTCAACCGCAAGCTGAAGCTGCTGAAGTGACGGCGAAGAGGCTTTTCGCAGCCTGAGAGTTCGCGGTATCATCTGCCTGTGCAGTACTTCACCTTCGAAACCGTGATTGAGAAGGAAGCCGAAGACGAGGGCTACTCGGCCTACAGCCCAAGTCTGCCCGGCTGCTTCAGCAACGGCCGGACCGTGGAGGAGGCCAAGGGGAATATACGCGACGCCATCCAGCAACACCTCCAGTCTCTCCTGGCCCACCGGCATTGACCTCGGTCGCGGCTTGGTCGTCGGCATTCTCAAGGATGTAGGTTTCTCGGTACACGACTAACTCCCATCGCCACTAAGATAACTTTGCCAGCAGGTGGTGGTCCCATGAGGAATGACCGGTGATTGCCGCCTTCGACGCGATGCTTGCTCGGATCGGCGGGATGCCGGCGCGATTTTTCCCTTGACAGCCTTGGCCGCGGACGCTGGTCATGCGTCGGCCGCGCTCAGCGAATGGCCGCCCAGCGGCCGGCACTGGCCCACCGGTGTGCGGCCGCGTGAGAGCCGACCGGAAATCATTCCCCGCTCCAGAAGCGCTCGTCCTCGGCGGTGCCAGGGGCGCTGAAAACCAGGGTGTAGAGTCGCGCCAGCAGAAGGAGGGCTCGCCATGGAAATCCGCTTGCCAACGCTCGTTGCTGCTCCGGATCACGTCGCCGCACTCGACCGGCTCGGCGACGAGATCGCCGAGCTGTCGGCGCACCTCGATGCCGCCACGGCCCACCTGCTCGACCTGATCCGCGCCTTCGACGCGCGGGGCGGATGGAACACGGGCTTCCGCTCCTGCGCGGCCTGGCTGAGCTGGCGGGTGGGGCTCGACCTGGGGGCGGCGCGCGAGCGGGTCCGTGTCGCGCGCGCCCTCGGGGCGCTCCCCCGCCTCGCCCAGGCGCTGGCCCGCGGGGAGCTGTCCTACGCCAAGGTCCGCGCCCTGAGCCGGGTGGCCACCCCGGAGACCGAAGCGCGCCTGCTGGCGGTGGGGCGCGCGGGCACGGCGGCCCAGGTCGAGCGGATCGTGCGGGGCTGGCGGCGGGTGGACCGGCAGGTCGAGGCGCGGGACACGGCCCGGCGGCATGCGAGCCGGGCCCTGCACGTCCACCAGGACGAGGAGGGCATGATGATCGTGCGGGGGCGGCTGGAGCCGGAAGTGGGGGCCCTGCTCATGCAGGCGCTGGCCGCAGCGCGCGAGACGCTCTACCAACGGGCCCGCCGCGAGGAGGGGGCTCCGCCGGCTGAGCCATCTGCGGACGCCCCGAGCCTGGCCCAGCAGCAGGCGGATGCGCTGGCCCTGCTCGCGGAGACGGCGCTCCACCACGAGCTCGATCCCGGGGCCCCGGGCGAGCGATACCAGGTGGTCGTCCACGTGGATGCGGCGGCGCTGGCCGACCCGGAGCAGCCGGGCCAGTCGGTCCTCGAGGACGGCGGGGGCGTTTCCGCGGAAACGTCCCGCCGCCTGGCGTGCGATGCCAGCCGGGTGGTGATGCGGCAGGACGCGGAGGGGCGGCTGCTCGAAGTCGGGGCGCGGACGCGGACGATTCCCCCCGCCTTGCGGCGAGCGCTCTGTCACCGCGACCGGGGCTGTCGCTTCCCGGGCTGCGGCGGCCGTGTCACCCAGGGCCTCCACCTCCGCCACTGGGCGCAAGGCGGCGCGACCACGCTCTCCAACCTGGCTCTGCTCGGTCGCCGGCATCACCGGGCGGTGCACGAGGAGGGCTATCGGGTCGAGCGCGGGCCGGACGACCCGCTTCGGTTCCGGCGGCCGGATGGCCGGCCCTTGCCCGAGGTGCCTCTGTCGGCCGC
>JAUSJX010000036.1 GCA_030647435.1 Candidatus Rokuibacteriota bacterium | reverse complement strand
GAGGAAGGCGTGCCATATCAGACATTGATCGCGAGCGTACTGCACAAGTTCGTTGCCCGCCGCCTCGTCGAGAGACCCGCGCGTCTAACTCCTCGCTCAACCCGGACGGCCCGCAAGCGGGCCGCCGGTTAGCGCTACGTTATGCCACAGGGGCGTTGCCGGGAAAGAGGCGGACTCAAGAAAGGTTCGAGGGGAGCATAGAAGGAACATAGAGCCTGTTCTCGGACACAGCGACCGTATCAGCGAGCAGCAGATGCTGGCCATCGCCCGCGCGCTCATGTCGACCCCGCGGCTCCTGCTGCTGGACGAACCGTCGCTCGGGCTCGCGCCGACCATGGTCGAGACGGTCTTCCGGGTCATCGCGGAGATCCGGCGGCAGGGCGTGACCGTCCTGATGGTGGAGCAGAACGCGGCGCTGGCGCTGCGGATGGCCGACCGGGCCTACGTCATGGAGAGCGGGCGCATCGCGCTCGAGGGCGCCGCCCGCGACCTGCTCGACAATGCCGACGTCCGCCGCGCCTACCTGGGGGGCTGATGCCGGTCGGCCTCGGGGCGCGCGTGCGCCGGATTCTCCGACCGAGTGAGGACTTGCGACCCCCGCGGGGACCGGGGTAGGCTTAGGGCGGCTCGCGGCCAGGCGGGCTACTTATACCAGGCAGGGTACTTACCGGGCAGGGTACTCAAAGGAGGAGTCCATGAGTGGACTCGGCGGCAAGGTCGCCATCATCGGCACCGGCACCATCAAGTTCGGGGAGAACTTCCACCAGAGCCTCACCGACATGATCTTCGAGGCTGTCAACCTCGCCCTGGCCGACGCCAAGATCGAGTCCCGGCAGCTGCAGGCCGCCTGGCTCGGCTGCTACGAGCCCATGCTCTACGGCTTCGAGGGCAACTCGGGCACCTTCGTCTCCGACCCGCTGAACCTCTTCCCGATCCCGGTCACGCGCGTGGCGGCGTACTGCGCGACGGGCATCGAGGCCGTGCGCAACGCCGCGCTCGCCGTGGCCTCGGGCGAGTACGACCTGGTGCTCGCAGTGGGAGCCGAGAAGATGCGCGAGGTACCCTCGCGCGGCTCGCTCGTCGCGCAGGCCGTGAACCGGGGGCATCCCGTGCTGGCCAAGGGCCGGACCGCGCCGGGCATGTTCGCGCTCGTCGCGACGCGCTACTTCAAGGAGTACGGGGCGGGGGAAGAGGCGCTCGGGGCGGTGGCGATGAAGAACCACTACCACGGCTCCCTCAACCCCAAGGCGCATTTCCAGAAACAGATCACGGCCGAGATGTACGCGAAGGCGCCCAAGGTCGCCGAGCCGCTCGGGCTCTTCGACTGCTGCCCGACCACCGACGGCGCCGCCGCGGCAATCCTGACGCGCGCCGATCTCGCATCCAGGTTCACCGACAGCTACTCGATCATCCGCGGGATCGCCTACGCGGTCACGGCGGGCTACTGGAACACGCAGTTCGACCCGTCGTGGAACTTCACCTCGTTCCGGGCGACGCGCGAGGCGGCCAAGGCGGCCTATAAGATGGCCGGCATCACCAACCCGGCCAAGGAGATCAAGGTCGCCGAGTGCCACGACTGCTTCACCATTACCGAGATCGTCAACTACGAGGACCTGGGCTTCTTCGAGCCCGGTACCGGGTGGCGGGCGGCGCAGGCGGGGGAGACGCGGCTCGGCGGCTCTCTGCCCATCAACACCTCGGGCGGTCTCAAGTCCTGCGGCCACCCCATCGGCTCGTCGGGCATCCGAATGATCAACCACATCCACGACCAGCTGCTGGGGCGCGCCGGCAAGATGCAGGTGCAGGGCGCCGACATGGGGCTCGCGCACAACCTGGGCGGCCCCGGCGCGGTTTCGGCCGTGGCGGTGCTCTCGCAGCCCTGACGGGCGCCCGCGACACCGGTCGCGGTTCCGGGCCGGGCTCGTCGAGCCCGGCCTTTTCTCACGCCGCACGCTGGAGGGCATATGACTGAGCTGACCCGACGATACATCGTCATGCAGATGGCGGCCGAGGGGCCGTTCGACATCGCCGATCCCGAAGGGTCCTTCGTGCTCAAGCCCTGGAAGGACCCGGCCGCGCTCCAGGCTCTCATCGCGTATAGCGAGCACTGCTACGCGGAGCTTGCCCAGGAGCTGGACCAGTGGGTCAGGGCGATCGTGGCCGGACCCAAGATCAGGGGAGGTGTCGGGTCGCGCAATGAGCTGACGGCGCCGGCCCGCCGTAAGCCCGCCGTTGCCGCCAAGCCTAAGGTGAAGTCAAAGGCCAAGAGATCCAAACATACGAAAAAGAAGGCAAAGCGTCGCGCGTGATTGATCCGACCGCTCAGATCGCAGACTGGGTGCTGGGCTCGCGGCGCACCGTGGTCTTCACGGGCGCCGGGATGAGCACGGAGTCCGGCATCCCGGACTTCCGGAGCCCGGGAGGGGTCTGGGACCGCTTCGATCCCAACGAGTTCACCTTCCAGAACTTCATCGGCTCGGAAGCGGGCCGGCGGCGGTACTGGGAGCTGGGCCGAACGGTCTACCCCGTCGTGAGACGCGCCGAGCCCAACTCGGGCCATCACGCCCTGGTGACGCTGTGGCGGCTGGGCAGGCTCGACTGCGTCATCACCCAAAACATCGACGATCTCCACCAGCGCGCGGGGCTCCCGCCCGATCGCGTGATCGAGCTCCACGGCAACGCCACGCGCGCCCGGTGCCTCGCCTGCGAGCGCCCCTATGACCGCGCGGAGATCCAGGCCTGGCTGGAGTCCGGCGTGGAGGTGCCGACCTGCGAGCCGCCCTGCGGTGGCGTCATCAAGCCGCGCACCGTGATGTTCGGCGAGTCCATGCCCCGCGAGGAGACCGAGGAGGCCGAGCGGCGGGCGCGCGCCTCGGACCTCTTCATCGTCGTGGGGTCATCGCTGGTGGTCTATCCCGCCGCCCACATGCCCGTCCACGCCAAGCGGGCCGGCGCGCGGCTCGTCATCGTCAACCGGGCGCCGACGCCGCTGGATCCCGAAGCCGATCTCGTCCTCCCAGGCAGCGCCGGCGCCGTGCTCGCGGATGTCGCCGAGCGGGTCGCGAGCCGGCTCGTCACCACCTGAACCAGCACCGTCCATCCGGGAGCCTCGCATGCCGATTGTCGTGAGCGATGCAGCGCAGCGCCTCGTCAAGAACCGCGCGAGCCTTGAACTCGCGCCGCCCCTGTCGGAGACGGCGCCAGACATGACATTGGAACAGGGCTACGCCATCCAGCGCGCCCTCGAGCATGGGCTCGTTGAGCGCGGCGATCGCGTCGTCGGCTGGAAGGCGGGCTTCACCAACGCGGCGCTCCAGGAGACCTACGGCGTCAGCGAGCCCGTGCTGGGCTTTCTCCTGGCCTCGGGCGTCTTCGGCAGCGGCGACGCGGTGCCGGTCTCGCGCTTCGTCAGCCTCGGGCTCGAGGTGGAAATGGCCTTTGTCATGAAGGCCGCTCTGGAAGGCCCGGGCGTGACGCCGGCCTCCGCCCTGCTGGCGGTGGAAGGGGCCGTGCCGTCCTTCGAGCTGATCGACTTCCGCCTGTCGGGCAAGCCGCGCGGGACGGATTTCGTCGCCGACGGGGTCCTGGCGAATGCCATCGTCCTGGGCGGGCCGCTGACACCGGTGAGCGGGCTCGACCTGTCGCTGGAGGGCGTCGTGTACGAGGAGAACGGCCAGCGAGTGGCGACCGCGGCGGCGGCAGAGGTCATGGGCAACCCGCTCAACTCGCTCGCCTGGCTGGCCAACGCCCTGGGCAAGCTGGGCGGCCGTCTCCGGGCGGGGGATATCGTGCTGACCGGGTCCATCTCCAAGGTGTTCCGCCCCAAGGCCGGCGACTCCGTCCGCGCTTCCTTCACGCGGCTGGGCTCGGTCGGCTGCAGATTTGTCTAGCGTACGATTCAAAGACAAGACGGCGGCTTCGTGATGTCATGACGGCACGACCCAGCATCCACCCGGAGGCCAACGAGATGTCCACCGTCCTCTACGAGCAGGCCGGCAAGATCGTGACGATCACGATCAACCGCCCCGACGCCATGAATGCGATTGACCCGGAGACCCAGGACGCCTTGATCGAGGCGTGGACGCGCTTCCGTGACAACGACGGCGCGTGGGTCGCCATCCTGACCGGCGCGGGGGAGAAGAGCTTCTGCGCGGGCGCGGACCTCAAGAAGATGATCCCGGCGTCCTTCGGCAAGGGCGCGCGGCGCCGGGACCACGAGAGCCTGGGACTGGGGGGCATCACGCGCGGGCTCGAGATCTGGAAGCCCATGATCGCCGCGATCAACGGCCACTGCTTAGCAGGCGGCCTGGAGCAGGCGCTGGCCTGCGACATCAGGATCTCGGCGCCGCACGCCAGCTTCGGCCTGCCCGAAGTCCGCTGGGGGATCTTCCCGGGGGCCGGCGGGACGCAGCGGTTGCCGCGCGCGGTGTCGCTCGCGAAGGCCATGGAGATCATCCTGATGGCGAAGACGCTCACCGCCGAGGAGGCGCTCGCGGCCGGGCTCATCAACGCCGTGGTGCCGGCGGCGGAGCTCATGCCGACGGCGCGCAAGTGGGCCGAGACCATCTGCGAGAAAGGGCCGCTTGCCGTGCGCGCGGCGAAGGAGGCGATCCTCCGCGGCCTCACGATGCCGCTGGCGGACGGCCTGCGCCTCGAGGCCTTCCTGTCCGGGACGCTTCGCGGGACCGAGGACGCGGTCGAGGGGCCGAAGGCCTTCGCGGAGAAGCGAAAGCCCAATTTCCAGGCGCGGTAGGGTGGACCTCGCCGAGCTGAGGCGCCGCCTCGACGCGGCACTCGGACGCCGGGCGCGGCTTGAGGCGAGCCGGAGCGACCTGATCTCGGCCGCGGTGCTCGTGCCCGTCACGGCGGGTCCGGCTGGGGCGGCGGGCCCTCACATTCTCTTCAGCAAGAAATCGGCCGCCGTGCCGCATCATAAGGGGCAGTTCGCCTTCCCCGGGGGTATCGTCGAGCAGCGCGACGGCTCCCGGGTTGAGACGGCGCTCCGGGAAGCGTGGGAGGAGATCAGGCTGCCTGCCGACGCGGTCGAGGTGCTGGGGCTGCTCGACGACACGGAGACGCGCGCCACCCAGTTCGTCATCACGCCCGTCGTCGGGATCGTGACGCGGCCCGTGGCCTTCCAGCCTGACGGCCGGGAGATCGAGCGGGTGATCGAGGTGCCGCTCCAGAAGCTGCGCGACCCGGCGATCTTTCGCACGGAGCTCTGGGAGCGCGGAGGAGAAGAGCACCAGGTGCATTTTTACGACGTGTCGGTGGAGGACGTCATCTGGGGCGCGACGGCGCGCATCCTGAAGCAGTTCCTCGACATCGTGGACGGCCGTGAGGAGCCCGCGTGAGCTACGAGACGCTCCTGGTCGACGTGAAGGACGCGGTCGCTTCCGTGACCCTGAACCGGCCCGAGGTCCGCAACGCATTGAACGCGACCTTGATCCGCGAGCTCGAGCAGGCCCTCGCCGCGCTCGAGGCCGATGAGGCCGCGCGCGTCATTGTGCTCTCCGGCGCCGGCGACAAGGCCTTCTGCGCAGGCGCGGACCTGAAGGGGGTCGGGGACCGAGGCACCACGCTCCAGGCCCGCGAGTCCTTCGGCGGTCTCGCGCGCATCCTCGAGGCCATGGCCCGCATGAAGACGCCCGTCATCGCCAAGGTCCACGGCTTCGCGCTGGCCGGCGGCTGCGGTCTCGCCGCAGGGTGCGACATCGTGGTCGCCGCCGACGACGCGGTGTTCGGGCTGCCCGAGATCAAGATCGGCCTCCTGCCGCTCATCGTGATGGCGCCCATCCTCCGGAGCGTCGGGCGCAAGCGTGGCATGCTCATGGTCCTCTCGGGCGAGCAGGTCAGCGCGCGCGAGGCCTACGAGATGGGGCTGGTGAGCCGCCTCGTGCCGCGGGCCGAGCTGTCGCCGGCCGTGGACGCGCTCGCGCGGGCGCTCGCCGGATTTTCGCCGACGGTGCTCGGTCTCGCCAAGGAGGCCGCCGCGACCGTGGCGGGGATGGAGTACGGCGCCTCGCTCCGGTACCTGCGTGAGATGATCACCCTGGTCGCGCTGTCCGACGATGCGCGCGAGGGCATCAAGGCCTTCTTCGAGAAGCGCGCGCCCAACTGGACGGGGCGTTAGGTGCCCCGCTGTCAGGTGCGCAGGTCTCATGTGCCAAGGTGTCAGTTAGTGCCAAGGTGTCAGTTAAAGGAGGAATCATGATCCTGCGCGTGTGTCGAGGGGCCGCGGTCCTGGCGGCGCTCCTGATGGGGGCGGCTTCCGCCGCCGCCCAGCCCGCCGAGCTGCCGGCCACCGTCGTGACCCTGACGGGCAAGGCCGAGCTCTTCAAGAAGGGTGACACCAAGTGGGGGACGGCCGAGCTGCGCGACGAGGTCCGCGAGGGTGACGGCGTCCGGACCAGCCCGGCAGTGAGGACCACACTCCGGACGGGCGGCGGTCACTCCATCCGCCTGGCGGCGCTGACGCAGGTGTTCATCCCGGCTCCGGCCGGCGCGGGGACCGATCCCCAGCCCGTGCGTCTTCGACTCGATCGCGGCTGGCTCTGGGTGGCCGTCACGCCCGGGATCCATGCCCAGGCGCCCATCGAGGTGATCGCGGGGCCTGCCCGCGTCGCCGTGCGCGAGGGCGGCGTGGGCTTCCGCCTCAACCGGGACGGATCGGTGATCGTGCGTACCTACCACGGCCTGGCCGTGGTCCGCGGCTCGAGCTCCGCGGCCACGTGGGAGCTTCGCCTCCCGGAGCTGCAGGAAGTGCTGGTGCCCGCCCTGGGACCGCCTCCCGAAAACCGCAAGATCACCAAGGAGGAGGGAGAGGGGTTGTGGGTGCTGTGGAACGAGGAGCAGGACTACGTCGCCTACGGCGGCAAGGCGCCGGTGCGGTGAGAGGTGGGAACGTCTTCAGGGCGGTGGGCGTTTGCAGTATGGCCATGGGGATGATCGCGATCGCCGTGCTCCTGTACGCCGCCAGCCCTGCGCTTGCGGCGTCGCCAGCCGAGATCGCCCGCGGCAAGTACATCTTCGGCGCCACCGGCGGCTGCGGCTGCCACACCGAGCCCAAGGGAGCCGCCAACGCGGGCGGCAGGAAATACGACGGGCCCTTCGGCACCGTGTACTCGACCAACATCACGCCCGACAACAAGGCCGGCATCGGAGGCTGGACGGACGAGCAGATCATCACGGCGATTCGGCTCGGCCGCCGTCCCAACGGCGAGCGCATCCTGCCGGTGCACCCCTTCACATCGTTCAACGGCATGGCCGAGGAGGACCTGGGTGCGCTGGTGGCCTTTCTCCGCACCGTCCAGCCTGTCAACCGGCCCAACACGCCGAAGAAGATCGCGGTGCCGATGTTCGAGAGCGTGTTCCTTCCCGCCTGGCTCATGGCGTTCGCGGCGACCGAGACGCCTCCGCCCGCCGCGCCCGCCGCGGGTGTCGCGCGCGGCGAGTACCTCGTGCGCGCCGTCGGCCACTGCGGCGAGTGTCACACGCCGCGATCGGCCATGACGATGGCGGTGGACAACTCGCGCTTCCTCGCGGGCAATCCCAAGAAGACCGGGCCCGAGGGCCAGGCGACGCCCAACATCACGCCGGACCAGACGACCGGCCTCGGCGACTGGACCGAGGAGCAGATCGCGACGTACCTCGGCACGGGGAAGCGGCCCGACGGGGACGTCGCCGGCGGTCTCATGGAGGAGGGGATCCAGGGCACGCTGGCGGGGTTCAAGGACATGACGAAGGCGGATCTCCAGGCGATCGCGCGGTATCTCAAGAGCATCCCGGCGGTGACGAACAAGATTGAGTAGCCGGGCAGGAGATGTCCAACGTCGAGGAGGCGAGATGAGGGGAGGAGGCGTACGGCTCCGCAACATCCTCCTTGCCGCCTTGGTGGCCGTCACGGCCGCCGGCTGCGTCGTTGGGTCCCAGCGCATGATCGGCACAGGCGACCTGATCTTCGACCGGCAGCGCCTGGGGCGCGTGCAGGAGGAGCAGCTGGGCGAGATCCGGAGCAAGTTCAAGACCGGGAACATCGAGGGCATCGCTGTCAATGCCGAGGTTATCGCGATCGCGGCCCTGCAGATCCCGTCGCTCTTCCCTGACGGGTCCCTCAACGGCAAGTCGCGGGCTAAGCCCGAGATCTGGCAGCGCTGGAGCGAGTTCGAGGCCTCGGCCAAGAACCTGACGATCTGGTCGGAACGGCTCCGGGACGCCGCGAAGGCCAAGGACGACAGGGTCGTGGCCGACATCGTCAAGGACTTCGGCCGCGTCGGCTGCGACTCCTGCCACATCCTGTTCCGGCGGCCCGCGGGCTCGTGACTCGCTGAGGCGTGTCGGTCGTCTCAGCGGCTCAGGGCCACCACAGGTAGAGGAAGCGGGGGCCCGAGCCGCTGACCAGCGCCGTCAGCTGCTGGAGCGAGCTCTCCAGGCCCGGCACGGGGGCGGGCGCGGCCGAGTAGAAGTTGGCGCGGTAGTCCTTCGGGCGCTGGTACATGATGACGCGCGCTTCCTCGACGCCCGCGGCCTTGCGCGCGACCTTCACGACGTCGTCCATGTAGCCGATCTCGTCCACGAGGCCGAGCGCCTTGGCCTGCTCGGCCGTGTAGATCCGCCCGTCGGCGAACGTCCGGACGCGGTCCTCCGGGATCTTGCGCGAGCGGGCGATCAAGGTCACGAAGCGGCCGTACATCTGGTCGATGACCGACTGGAAGACCGCGCGCTCCTCGGCCGTGAGGGGCCGGAAGGGTGAGCCCGCGTCTTTCATCTCGCCCGACTTGATGGCGAGCGGCGCCACGCCGATCTTCTCCATCAATCCTTTGGCGTTGACGGTGAGCATGATGACGCCGATGCTGCCCGTGACCGACGTCGGCAGGGCGACGATGGTGTCCGCCGCGAGCGCGGCGTAGTAGCCGCCCGAGGCGGCGACGTCCATCGTCACCGCGATCACCGGGATCTTGCGTCGGGTCTTGAAGGTGTCGATCTCGCGATAGATGAGGTCGGACGCCGTGATGGTGCCGCCCGGGCTGTTGATGCGCACGATCAGCGCCTTGACGTTGTCGTCCTCCTCGGCCTTCTGAAGCTCCTCGCGCACCCGCGCCACGATCGGGACGCGCGGCGGCGGTGAGCCCAAGACCAGGCCGCCCGTCTCGTCGGAGAGCACGCCCGAGACGTCCATCAGGAGGATCTTGGCTTTGCCCTTGCCCTCGACGGTCTCCTCCTCGAGCGGCTGGATGCGCGGCTGGAGATCGATGGTGAGGAGGGAGCAGCCCTGGAGCAGAAGGATGGAAACCGCGAAGGCGGCAAGAGTTCGCATGCGCGAAGTATACCTCGCCCTTCGGCGCTGCTCTATAATCGGTGTCACATGAAGAGCGCGATCGGCATCGAGGACGTGCGCGCCGCGGCGGCCCGCCTCAAGGGACGCATTCACCGCACTCCCGTCATCACGAGCCGCTCGTTCGACGAAGCGTGCGGCTGTTCCGTCTTCTTCAAGTGCGAGAATCTCCAGCGGGCGGGCGCCTTCAAGATCCGCGGCGCGCTCAACAAGCTCCTGACGCTCACCGCCAAGGAGCGCGCGCGCGGCGTCGTCGGCTTCTCCTCGGGCAACCACGCCCAGGGCGTGGCCCTCGCCGCTAGGCTGACCGGCGCATCGGCCATCATCCTGATGCCGACCGACGCGCCGGCCTTGAAGGTGGCGGCCACGAAGGGCTACGGCGCGGAAGTGGTCTACTACGACAGGCAGACCGAGGACCGCGAGGCGCGCGCCAAGGACCTGGTGGCGAAGACGGGCCGCGTCCTCGTCCCGCCCTACGACGATCCCGCGATCATGGCGGGGCAGGGGACGGCGGCGCTCGAGTTGTTGGAAGACGTCCCCGACCTCGACGCGCTCCTGACGCCCGTGGGCGGGGGCGGGCTCATGGCCGGCTGCAGCACGGTGGCGAAGGCGCTCCGTCCGGCGATGCAGATCTACGGCGTGGAGGCGGACACCGCCAACGACACCTATCTCTCCTTCAGGAAGGGCGAGCGCGTGACCATCGCGCCGCCGCCCACCATCGCCGACGGCATCCGCAACCTCTCGCCCGGGGCGCTGACCTTCCCGATCAACAAGCAGAATCTCACCGACGTGCTGCTGGTCTCTGATCAGGAGATTGAAGAGGCGGTGTGCTTCCTGCTGCTCCGCTGCAAGATTCTTGTAGAGCCCACCGGTGCCGTTCCCGCCGCCGCCGTCCTCACCGGCAAGCTGCCCATGCCCAAGGGCTCCCGGGTCGGTGTCGTCCTGTCGGGCGGCAATATCGACCCCACCCTCCTCGCTGAGATTCTGGCGCGAGGCTAGCGATGGCGGGCTGCTATCGCCGGTGGTACTCGGGGATGACGTGCTCGGCGGCCAGGGCGAGCTGGGTGAGCATACGGTCGGGTGGGCAGAGCGGGCGCAGGATGAACTTCGAGCCTCCGCCCTTGGCGTACTCCTCGATGCGCGAGGCCAGCACCTCGACGGGACCGAAGGCGGTGCAGGCGCGCATAGTCGTCTCATCCACGCGACCGCGCGGGATATAGGGCTGGGCCATGGCCAGCGCCTCGGCTTCGCTCGCGGCCACCGTGTAGTTGATGAGGGTGCCGAAGTGGTCCTCGGGGACCTGCCGGCTCGAAGCCGCGGCGAGCTCCTGCACCTTCTGGACGCCCACCCGGAACTCCTCGGGCGTGATGAACGAGGGAATCCAGCCGTCGCCGAGCCGCGCCGTGCGCTTTTGCGCCGCCTCGCTCTTCCCGCCGATCCAGATGGGCGGGGGATTCTGCCACGGCTTCGGGAAGATCGTGACGCGGTCTAGCTTGAAGAACTCGCCTTCATAGCACACCTCGTCCTGTGTCCAGAGCAGGCGCATGACCTTGATCGCCTCGTCGGTCCTCCGGCCGCGTTCCTTGAAGGGCACGCCCGAGGCATCGAACTCGCGCGGCAGCTCGACACCCACCCCGACCGCAGGGAAGAGGCGCCCCCGCGACAGCCAGTCGATCGTGGCCATCTCCTTGGCCGCGACGACCGGGGTGCGGTAGGGCAGGACGAGCACGCTCGGGCCGAACTTGAGCTTCTGGGTCCGGGCGGCTATGGCGGCCAGCGAGGTCATGACCTCGGGCACCGGAGCCGGCGAGGAGAGTCGGTCAGACAGCCAGATGGAATCGATGTCGCTCTTCTCGCAGAATTCCGCGAGAGTAAAGAGGAACTGTCCGCTCTCCCGCCCCGGTGGCCAGGGGCCCGGCATGATCCCGATCCGGTATTTGATCGCCATGGGCCCGCATCCTACGCGGCCCGATCTGATGGGTCAAGGCAGCGACCGCCCTCAAAACCGGTGTTCTGCCTATCGGGTTGACTCCGAACGTCCCCATGGATAGTGTGGCGAGGTGGGCCGGCCCAGAAGGGCTTGGCCTCGGGCGTGATCGGATTGGGGAGTGGACGGTCGATCTCCATGAGGTCCTCTCCCTCGGTCAGGCGATGCCGGCCATGCGGGCGAACGTGGTGAGCTCGCGTGGAATGTTCGGTCCCGCCGGCTGGTAGGCGATCTCCGTGACGCCGCGCCCGGCAAGCTGCCCAATGCGCTCGCGGAGGGCGGAGACCTCGCCCGTGAAGGTGACGGCCTCGATCAGCTCGCCGCTCACCACCCGGCGGTCGGTCTCGTTGAGATAGGTGAGATGGCCCTCGTGCGTTCGCAAGTGGCGCTCGCGGAGCGGCACCGCCTCGATGGCGGCCCGCCACTCGGGGCCGCCATCGAGCTTCGCCAGATCGAGGCCCGAGACGCTCCGGTACTCGTACGCGCGATGCAGGAGCACGGCGGCGCCCGCGCCCGCTGCCGCCAGCACTCGGGCCGAGTCGAACCGCTCACCGGGCTCGAGCACGGTGCCCATCGTCAGGAGCGCCGACCAGGCGAATCCCGGCGTCGGGACGACGCTGAAGACGCCGCCGCCCCGCTCCCGCGCCACCGCCTCGCCCTTGGGACCTCGTGTGCCGAAGATGAAGGGGACCCGGATCGGACGCGGTGGCGCCTGGCCGGGGCCGTGGAGCATCTGCGCGAGCGCGCCGTCCACCTCCACCATCTCGCCGGCGAGGAGCGCCTCGAGCTGCCGGGCGTACTGGCCGACGAAGGCCCACGGGTTCGGCCGCAGACCCATGGCCATGCGGCCGGTGAAGCCCGAGCCGATCCCGACGTTCACCCGGCCCGGAGCCAGGCCCACCAGAGTGGCGACGGCCGCCGCCGTCACCATGACGTGACGCAGGCTCGGGATCAGGACCCCGGGGCCCAGCTCGATGCGTCGGGTCCGCTCGGCGGCCCGGGCGAGGGTCGCCCACACGTCGAGCTGAAGCGCCGGCGTGTCGTAGACCCACGCGCGGCGGTAGCCGAGCCGCTCGGCGAGCGCGATGTGCTCGGGCGTCTCGGGCACGGGCGGGAATGCGCAGGAGATGTCCATGTCAGGTTCCCAGGATCCACGGCTCGATGGGGGTCCGCGAGAGGCACTCCGCACCGCTCTCGGTTACCACCACCGGCCGCTCGAAGCGCATGCCCCCGACGCCGGGCAGGTTGCAGGTCAGCGCCATGATCTCGAGGAAGTTCGGCTGCATCACGAAGTCCGGCTCGCTCACGTAGGGCATGTAGACGTCGGTGAACGAAGGGTACCACTCGTTGCCGAAGTGGCCGATGCCGTGGCCGAACCCCCGGATCATCCCGCCCCATCCGTTTTCATCGACGAACCGCCGTGCCTCGACGGCAACGGCGCCGATGGTGCGACCCGGCTTCATGGCCTCCAGCAGGAACGTGCAAGTTCGCACGTAGGCGTCGATCACGCGCCGCTGCTCTGCGGTGGGCGGGCCCAGCACCGCGTTGTGGGAGACGTCGCCCAGCATGAGCGCGTACATCCCGTGGATGTCCAGCAGCAGGAACTCGCCCCGCTGCACGAGCTTGCGGGTGGCCGGCGTGCAGGCGCCCGTCCACGTGCGGTCCCGGAGGCGATCTCCTGGCCCCCGGTGAAGGTCCACGCGAACTCGCTGCCGCAGTCGCGCAGCACGCGCTCCGCGATGCCGGCGATCGCGGTCTCCGTCATGCCGAGCCGCACCTCGCTCCGCAGGGCTTCCTGGGCGGTGTCGCACATGGCGGTGGCCTGGCGCATCAGCTGCACCTGCTCGGGCTCCTTGATGAGCATGAGCCGGTCGGTCACCGGCGTGAGATTCACGAACTCCGCCCGTGGGCAGCCACGCTCCAGGATGCGGTATTCCTCCAGGGTGATGTTGCCCTCGGGCAGGTACCACGAGTAGCCGCCCTCGAATCCGATCCGGCCCGCGTGGAGGCGGAGCTCGCCGAGCCGCCGCACCACCATCTCCATCAGCCGCACGCGGGCGTAGGCAACCACGTTCTTGAGCCACCCCTCCTCGGCCACGCGCACGGCGTCCATGGAGACGGTGAAGAGCTGCGCCTCCCCGTCGGCGGGGATCACCACGGCGCTGCGCCACGGGACGAAGGCGCCGGAGACGTGGGTGATGGTCTTGAGCCGCGTGCCGACGAGGACGTCGATGCCCTGTCGAGCCAGCTCTGCCTGGAGCGTCCGGACGCGCTTGGGGAAGTCGATGTGGACCTGCACGGATGCCTCCTCAGACCGCGAGGTACTCGTCGCGGAGCGTCTTGTCAGCCTCGAACTCGGCCACCGTCCCCGCGAAGCGGACGTGGCCCTTGTCCAGGATGTAGACCCGCTCGCTGAGCGCCAGCGCGAGAGTCAGGTTCTGCTCCGCCATCAGGATGGTCATGCCGCCGGCCTTCAGCGCGCGAATCTGCTCGCGGAGGGCGTCCACCACCAGGGGGGCCAGGCCTTCCGACGGCTCGTCCAGGATGAGCAATCGTGGATTGCCCATCAGGGCGCGCCCGATGGCGAGCATCTGCTGCTCGCCGCCCGACAGGTATCCGGCCCGGCGCGCGTCGAGCTGCTCGAGAATGGGGAAGGTCGCGTACACGCGTTCCACGCCCCACGCCGAAGCGCCGCGGGCCTCCCGGCGGGCGACCTCCAGATTTTCCCGCACCGAGAGGTCCCCGAACAGCCGCCGCTCCTGGGGTACGAACGCGATTCCCTGCCGCGCCACGCGGTACGGGGCCCAGCCGGTGATGTCCATCCCGTCGAAGACGACGTGTCCGGCCCGGGGCGGGGTCAGGCCGATCAGGCTCCGGAGCGTGGTCGTCTTGCCGACCCCGTTCCGCCCGAGCAGGCACACCGCCTGCCCGGCGTCCACGGTGACGGTGACGCCAAAGAGCACCTGGCTCAATTCGTAGGCCGTGTAGAGATCGCGCGCCTCGAGGATCATCGGGTCAGCGCATCCCGAGGTACACGCGCTTGACCTCGTCGTTGCGCCGCACCTCGTCCGGCGCGCCCTCGGCGATGATCCGTCCCTGGTGGAGCACCCGGATCCTCTGGGCGACGCTGAAGACCACGCCCATGTCGTGCTCGGTGAACAGCAGGGTGAGCCTCCGGTCTCGCGCGATCCGCGCGACCAGCGCCATGCTGCTCCGGGTCTCCTGGGGCGACATGCCCGCCGTGGGCTCGTCCAGCAGGAGCATCTCCGGCTCCAGCGCCAGCGCGATCCCCAGCTCGAGCTGCTTCTGGTCCCCGTAGGAGAGGCTCCCGCTCGCCTCTGCCGCTCGTCCGGCCAGGCCCACGTCCTCGAGGATGGCCATGGTGCGCTCCCGCCCGAGGTCGCGCGCGCGGCTCCACATCTCCTGCGCCCGGCCTTCGTGGGAGAGGATGGCCACCTGGACGTTCTCGAACACGGACAGGCGCGGGAAGATGTTGGTGCGCTGGAAGGACCGCGCCAGGCCCAGCCGGCAGATCGCGTGCGGCGGCCGCCCGGTGATGTCGCGGCCCTTGAAATTGATGCGGCCGGCGTCGGGGGCCAGGTGCCCGGTGATCACGTTGAAGAGCGTGCTCTTTCCCGCCCCGTTGGGGCCGATGATCGCCGCGATCTCCCCGGGCTCCACACGCAGGCTCACTCCGACCAGGGCCTGGAAGCCGCCGAAGGCCTTGGCCACCCCGCAAACCTCAAGCACGGGTCGGCCCCGCCGGCCTGCCCGTGCCTCGCCATCCCAGAAAGATCCGCGTCACGCCCCCGGGGAACACGTAGATCAGCGCGAGAAGAATGATGCCCAACACGATGGGCCAGTATTCCGTGTACGACGTCACCACCGAGTTGAGGACGATGAGGATCCCCGCGCCCAGGGCCGGCCCCAGGAAGACGTGCGGCCCGCCGAGGAGCGTCATGAGGAGCACCTCGGCGGACTTGGTCCAGAACGCGTACTCCGGGAAGGCGCCGCGGGTGAACAGGGCAAACATCCCGCCGGCGAGCCCGGACACGGCGCCCGACAGCGCGAAGGCCGTGAGCTGGGAGCGCTTGACGTTGATCCCGACGAACTCGGCCCGCTCGGCGTTCTCCCGGATGGCGAGCAGGGTGCGGCCGAACGGAGCCTGCATGATGCGCCAGAGCACGGCGACCACGATAACGCTGACGCCGGCGACGAAGCCGTAGAAGGTCCGCGGACCGATGAGCCAGGCAGGAACGGGGACGCCGACGAGCCCGTTGTCGCCTCCCGTCAGGCTGTACCACTTGTGCGCGGTGGCCCACACGATCTGCGAGAAGGCCAGCGTGAGCATGGAAAAGTAGATGCGCGTGAGGCGCACGCAGAAGTAGCCGATGACCGCGGCCACGACCACGGCGACGACGGGGGCGGCCAGGAAGGCCACGACGAATGGCGCCTCCGTCTTCTTGAGCAGGAGCCCGCAGGTGTAGGCGCCCACGCCGAAGAAGGCCGCGTGCCCGAACGAGACCATGCCGGCATAGCCCAGCAATACATTGAAGCCGATGGCGAACAGCCCCATGATCAGGATCTCGACGGACAGGAGCAGGTAGAACTGCGGCAGCGCGAGTGGCACCGCGAGCAGCGCGGCTCCCGCCACCGCCCGAACGACCCACCGGCGCTCCATCGCCGCGCTCACCCCCGCGTCACGGGTCGGCCGAGCAGGCCCCAGGGACGGATCACGAGGACGACCGCCATCAGGATGTAGACGAACACGATGGCGAAGCGCGGGAAGAAGAGGATGCCGAACGCGTTGAGCTGGCCGATGATGAGCGCGCCCAGGAGCGTCCCACCCAGGCTGCCCATCCCGCCTACCACCACGACGATGAAGGATTCGACGATGATCTCCACGTCCATCCCGGGGAAGATCGCCCCGATGGGCGCAGCCAGTCCCCCCCCGAGCCCGCCGAGCCAGGCGCCCAGCATGAAGACGCCGGTGAACAGGCCCGTGACGTTGACCCCGACCACGCCCACCATCTCCCGGTCATTGGCGGCGGCGCGGACGAGGCGGCCGAACTGCGTCCTGCGCAGCAGGAGCCAGAGGCCGAGGGCCACCAGCGGCCCGACGGCGAGGACGAAGAGGTTGTAGGTCGGGAAGTCCCGCCCGGCGATGACCACCGACCCCGCGAGCAGCGCGGGACGGGAGCCCGAGCGGTTCTCCGCTCCCCACGCGAGCTTGACCAGGTCGCTGATGATGAGCACCAGGGCGTAGGTCACGAGGAGCTGGTCCAGCTCCTCGCGCCGGTACACCGGCCGGAGGAAGACGGATTCGATGATCCCGCCGACGAGGGCGACCCCGATCGAGCCCAGGATCAGCGCGACCCAGAAGGCGGCGGGAGAGCCCACGAACCAGGAGGCGATGGTGTAGCTCAGGTAGGCGCCCAGCATGTAGAGCGATCCGTGGGCGAAGTTGAGGACGCCGAGCACGCCGAAGATGAGCGAGAGCCCCGAGGCGATGAGGAACAGGAACATGGCCTGGGTGAGGCCGTTGAGACACTGCACGGCGAGAAAGCCGGGATCCGCGAGGGCGCTCAGGTCAGGCATGAACGATGGCCCGCGGAGGACGGGCCGTCCTCCGCGGGCCCAGGCGATCACATGGTGGGCGGGGCCTTACTTGGCGCCCCGCAGTGCCTTGATCTCGTCCACGGGCCGGAGCGTCTTCTCGCCGCCGATGAGCTGCACGTCGCCCATGATGGGGAACGGGAACTCCGGCACCCGCTTGAGCCGGCCCCAGTACTGGCCCTTGGTGGCCTGGTGGTCGTAGGCCCGCATGGTGAGCGGCCCGATGGGCGTCTCGATCGTCAGGCCCTCGAGGGCGTCGATTACCTTCTCGGTATCCGCGCTCTTGGCCTTGCGGATCGCCTCGGCGAGGAAGTACGTTCCCACGTAGCCGAAGAAGGCGCCCGCCGGCGGCAGGTCGTTGGCCTTCGCCTTGTACTTGGCGACGAACTCGCGGTTGGCCGGCGTGTCCGGGTAGTAGAAGGCGTAGTTCGACGAGCCCCAGATGCCCTCGGGCGTCTCCGCCCCCAGCGGCACGACGACGTCCAGGTCGGCCGCCGCGATGTTCATGTACTCGGTCTTCGTGAAGAAGCCGTAGGGCTTGGCCTGCTTGACGAAGGCGATGGCGTCGCCGCCCCACAGCGAGGAGTAGACCATCTCGGGCTTGGCCTGGAGGAGCGCGTTGACGTGGGCGGTGAAGTCGCGCTCGCCGAACTTGGGCCAGGCCTCGCCGACGACCTGGACGCCGGGCTTGAGCATCTTGAGGTAGCTGATGAAGTCGTCGACCATCCGGTGCCCGTACTCGTAGTCGGGGCCGATGACCGCGTAGCGCTTGAACGGCTGGTTCGCCATCAGGATCGCCGCGGCCCGCCCCTCGATCACGGTGTTGGACGCCGACCGGAAGACGTACCGGTGCCCCTTTTCCTCGGTGAGCGCGGCGGTCTTCGCGATAGTGTTGAGGTAGATTTTCTTGTACTCCTTGGCCACCTCCGAGATCCCCAGGGCCACCCCGCTGTGAATGACGCCCATGAGGAAGTCCACCTTCTCCTTGAGGATCAGCTCGCGCGCCTCGCGGACACCCACGTCGGGCTTGGACTGATCGTCGCGGATCACGAGCTGGAGCTTGCGCCCCAGCAAACCGCCCTTGGCATTGATCTCGTCCACCGCGATCTCATGGCCGGTGATGGCCGGCTTCGTGTAGGGGGCGGCGGCGCCGCCGAGTCCGTAGATGACGCCGATCTTGATCGTCTCCTGCTGGGCCGGGACCGGGAGCGGGAGCGCGCTCCATAGGATCAGGAGACACGAGAGTACCGTCCCCGCGACAGCCGTGAATCGCTTCATGGTGTCCTCCTTCGTCCTTCGGTGACGACCGCACCCCTTCGCTCGACCAGCCCGCGTTGCCATGCGCAGTCGGAAAGAGCCATCAGACTACGCGGCCCGGCCGGCAGTGTCAATGACGGGCAGGGGGGTCAAGGCGGGGGTCTCCACCGCGCTTGACAGAGGAGCCGAAGCCAGTCAAGTTAGTATCTTATGAGTTCCCCGATCGGACCGGGGCCGGGACCCGAGGTCAACGAAGAGGCCCTGACGGGCCGGGAGCGCAGGCGCAACCCGCGGGTGACCGTGCCGTGGCCGGCCATCGTGGAAGATTCCGACGGTCGCCTGGTGACCGGCGATGTCATCGACGTGAGCCTCTCGGGCATGAAGCTTCGCGTCAACTCGGACGTTGCCGTGGGAGAGGCCGTCAAGCTCCGCGTGACCTTGCCGCGCGATGGGGGCGAGCTCGAGATCTCGGCGGAGGTCGTCCGGCGCGACCCGGGAGGGATCGGCGTGGACTTCGGCAAGCTGCCAGTCGGCACGGCGGATCGCGTCAAGGCCTTCGTGCCCACCTGGGACCTCCGGCGACGGGCCGAGCGCGTGGGGATCGAGCTGCCGGTGCAGATCGAAGGGCACGCGGGCACCACGGAGGGGCGCACCGTGGACCTCTCGGCCGTGGGCGCGCGCGTCGCGACCGACGAGCGGCTGACGCCGGGGGACATGGTCGCCGTCAAGCTCACGCCCAAGGACAATCAGGGCCCCATGCGCATCAAGGCGGTCGTGTGGGAGGTGGATGCCCGCGGCGCCGTGCTGGTCTTCGCGAACCTCGCCGTCCACGACTTCGTCCGGCTGCGCTCTTACATCGACTCGCTTCTCGTTCATCGCAGCTGATCCGCGCGGCGCGCCTGATCGCCGCAGGGCTTCCGAGAACCGGATTGACTGGCCCGGTGTCCGCACTTAGAATGAACGACGGTTCAGTCAGCCGCCATGCGTAACCCAGACAAGCCGCAGCAGATCATCGAGGCCGCCGTGCGGGTCTTCGCCCGCAAGGGTTACTACAACTCGCGCGTGTCCGACATCGCCCGCGAGGCCGGCATCGCAGCGGGCACGATCTACCTCTACTTCAGGACCAAGGACGATATCCTGGTCACGCTCTTCCGCGACAAGATGGCCGAGTTCGTCGGCGCGCTGCGAAAAGCCATCGCCGGCGAGCCCGACGCCGCCAGCAAGGTTCGCCGGCTCGTGTCGCTGCACTTCCGCATGCTAGAGGAGAACCCCGATCTTGCCGAGGTCCTGCAGGTGGAGCTGCGCCAGGGGCAGAAGTTCTTCCGCGGCGCCTCCAGCCAGGAGATCGGCGCCTACTTCGCCCTGATCGGCTCCGTGCTCGAGGAAGGCGTGGCCGAGCGACGCTTCCGTTCCGATCTGCCCGTCAAGGTCGCCACGAAGATGCTGTTCGGGGCCATGGACCAGATGGCGACATCCTGGGTGCTCGGCAAGCGCGGCTACCAGCTCGTGGACACGGCCGACGCCGTCGCCGAGATTTTCCTTCAGGGCGTCGCCGCCCCCACCTCATAGGAGACCGTCGATGCCGTACGAAACCATGATCCTGGGCCGCGAGGAAGGTTTCGCGGTCCTGACCCTCAACCGCCCGCCCGCCAACGCCATCAGCGAGGCGCTGATGAGGGAGCTGAACGCCGCGCTGTCCGAGATCGAGTCCGACGCCGCCGTGAAGTGCCTCATCATCACGGGTGCGGGGGACAAGATCTTCTGCGCCGGCGCCGACCTGGGCTCGGCTTTCTCCGGTCCGGACGTGACGTCCTTCATCCGCTTCGGCAATTCCGTGCTGCGGCGCATCGAGCGCTTCCCCAAGCCTGTCATCGCGGCCATCAACGGGCACGCGCTCGGCGGAGGATGCGAGATCTCCATGGCCTGCCATATCCGCATCCTCAAGGACACGGCCCGCATGGGGCAGACCGAGTCGAACCTCGGCATCATCCCGGGCTACGGCGGTACCCAGCGCTTCCCGCGGCTCGTCGGCCGGGGCCTGGCGCTCGAGCACCTGATCCTCGGCACCCAGATCCCCGCCCAGGAGTGCTACCGCATCGGCCTCGTCAACCGCCTGTCCAAGGAGGGGGAGACGCTCAACGACGCCAAGGCGCTGGCGCGGGAGATCGCCAAGCGGCCGCCCGTCGCCACGCGGCTCATCATTGAAGCAGTAGATGACGGTTATCCCGCGCCCATCGACCAGGCCCTCGAGATCGAGGTGCGCGCCTTCGAGAAGGTGCTCAAGACCGAGGACGCGGGCGAGGGCATCCAGGCCTTCTTCCAGAAGCGCCCGGCCCAGTTCAAGGGCAAGTAGCGATGGATCTCGGCATCAAGGGACGCGTGGCGCTCGTCACCGGCGGCGCGCGGAGCCTGGGCAAGGCCGACTGTCTCGCGCTGGCCGCCGAGGGCTGCAAGGTCGTCGTGCTCGACCTGAACGCCGAGGGCGCCGTCGAGACGGCCAAGGAGATATCCTCCAAGGGCGGCGTGGCCCGCGGTTACGAGGCGGACATCACGAACCGCCCTCAGCTCGCCGACGTGATCGGCAAGGCGCAGAGCGAGGTCGGCCCCGTCGACATCTGCGTCAACAACGCGGGCATCATCTACACCCTCGGCCAGCTCAAGGACATGCAGGACAGCGACTGGGACCTCAATCTCCAGGTCAACCTCACGGGCACCTACAACGTGACCAAGGCGGTGTTCTCCGGCATGCGGGAGCGCAAGTGGGGGCGCATCATCTGCATGGCGTCCATCGCCGGCCTGATGGGCGGCTTCGGCCAGACCGCGTACTCGACGGGGAAGATGGGGCTCGTGGGCTTCGCCAAGTCGGTGGCGCTCGAGGGCGCCCGCTACAACATCACCTCCAACGTCATCGCCCCCGGCATCATCGGGCCGAACGCCAACCTGTCGCCCATGTACGAGCGTATGGTCAAGCGCGTGGCCCTGCAGGCGGAAGGACAGCCGGAGGACGTCGCGAGCGCGATAGCGTTCCTGTGCTCGGAGCGGGCGCGCTACATCACGGGCGCGGTGCTGACCGTGACCGGCGGGATGGACCTGTTCACCTTCTAGTTCACTTCAGTATGGAGCGGTTCACCTTCTAACGCGGATCACAAGGAGGCTTGTATGCCGACAGTGAAAGAGACCTTCGATCTGATGCCCTCCAAGTTTAAGGCCGCCAATGCCGCGGGGGTCAACAAGACCATACAGTACGAGATCAGCGGTGACGGCGGCGGCACCTGGCACGCGGTCATCAAGGACGGCACCTGCACCGTCAGCTCGGGCCCGGCCGCGGCGGCGGACCTGACCGTCACCATGGCGTCGCCGGACTGGCTCGACATGATCGGCGGAAAGCTCAACGGGCAGATGGCCTTCATGTCGGGCAAGCTCAAGCTCAAGGGCGACATGGGGCTGGCCATGAAGCTCGGCAGCCTCTTCCAGGCCTAGCGAGCCCGCCGTCTCCCCCTCACCCTCTCAGCCCTCGCCCCCAGGCGAGGGCTGAGAGGGTGAGGGGTGGTGGGGACTGAACGTGTCGATCCCGAAGGATTATTTCGAGTGGGCGGCGAAGCTCTTCGACCCCACCCGCATCCACGAGAAGCCCGAAGCCCTCCGCGGCATCCGCGTCCTCGACCTCTCCGTCATCTACTTCGGCCCGCGACGGCCGACTTCCTGGGCGAGCTCGGCGCGGAGGTCATCAAGGTCGAGATACCCGGGCAGGGAGACGTCACGCGCATCCTCGGCAGCGCGTCCTTCTTCTGGAAGAACGTCTCCGTCGCCTTCTTCTGCGCGAACCATTCCAAGTACCACGTGGGCGTCGACATGCACAAGCCCGAGGGGCAGGAGCTGATCCGCCAGCTCGCGGCGCGCTCGGACATCGTCATCGAGAACTTCAAGGCGGGCACGCTCGAGGAGAAGTTCGGCATCGGCTACCGCCAGCTCCGGGAGGTCAACCCGCGGCTGATCTACGTCGCCAACACGGGCTTCGGCCAGTGGGGACCGTTCTCGCGCGGACGCGCCTCCTACGACGGGCTCGCGCAGGCGGTCTCGGGGCTCACGGCCATCACCGGCCTCGGCGAGACGCCGACCAAGATCGGCAACTATCTCGGCGATTGGTTCGGCGCGTCGATGTCCGCCCTTGGCGCGCTCGCCGCGCTCAGATGGCGCGACCGCACCGGTGAAGGCCAGTTCGTCGAGATGGCGCAGTGCGAGGGGCTGGTGCGCGCCATGGATTGGACCTGGCTCTACGCCGGGCTGACGGGGAAAGACCGCGAGAAGGTCGGCAACGGCGACCACGTTTTCTCGCCTTCCGGCGTGTATCGGTGTGCGGACGGGTGGATTGCGCTCGTCGCCGGCACCGACCGCGAGTTCCAGGCCCTGTGCCGGCTGATCGGCAAGCCCACCCTCTCGCGCGAGGCGCGCTTCGCCTCGCGCGAGAGCCGCCGCGAGCGGAGCAATGCGCGCGCGCTCGACACGCTCCTCGGCGCCTGGTGCGCCGGAAAGAAGCGGCACGCCATCGAGCGCCGGGCGCGGAAGGCGGGCGTCGCGGCCGCGCCCGTCATGACCGCGGCCGACCACGCCGAGAGCGCTCATCTCCGCGCGCGCCGCACGGTATGGGAACACGACGATCCCGTCTACGGCCCCATGGTGGAGACGGGACCTGCGCCCAAGCTCTCGGCCACGCCCGCGCGGATCAAGTGGGCGGGCAAGCCCGTGGGCTTCCACAACGAGTTCGTCTTCAAGCGCATCCTGGGGCTGGACGACGCGAAGATCCGCCTACTCGAGGCCGCGGGCGCCGTGGGCCAGTGGGCTGAGGGCGAGCGCGGCGCCGCGCCGCCCGAAAGGTGGGCGGGCGAGGGGAGGCTCGCGTGAGCCCCGAGCCGCGCATCCCGTGGGAGGAGTGGATCCAGGCGGCGGAGGATCCCGCCCGCGTGGCCGACAAGCCCGAAGCGGTCGACGATCTTCTCGTGCTCGATCTCTCCCAGGGTCACTACGGGGCGCTCCTGACCGCGACCTATCTGGGCGAGCTCGGCGCCGAGGTCATCAAGGTCGAGCCGCCCGGCGGCGATCCCGCTCGCCGGTGGTGGCCGGCCGACGCGTCGGTCAACGGCGAAGGCCTCGCGTTCCTCGCCGAGGCCCGCAACCGCTACCACATGACGCTCGACCTCGAGAAGAAGGAAGGCAGGAAGATTCTCAGGGGCCTGGCCGAGCGCGCCGACGTCCTGGTCGAGGGCTTTGCGCCGGGCTATCTCGACGGGCTGGGGCTGGGCTATCGACAGCTCTCGCGGGTCAACCCGCGCCTCGTCTATGTCGCGTGCTCCGCCTACGGGCAGTTTGGTCCGCTCGCCAAGGACCAGCCGCCGGAGTACGACCTGACCGACCAGGCGCTCTCGGGGCTGATCCACATCACGGGGGATCCGGAGGCGGCGCCCACGAGGGTCGGCTCGTGGATCAGCGCCTATGCACAGGCCGCGTGGGCGGGCATCGGCGCGCTGGGCGCGCTCCATTGGCGCGAGACGTCGGGACGAGGCCAGATGATAGATGTGAGCGGCGCCGAGGCGCTGATGCGCTACCTCGAGTACACGACGCTCCTCCACGCGGTCTCGGGGCACGTGCGCGGGCGGACCGGGCTCTACGAGCTGGCCGTCTTTCCGTACACGTTCGTCCCTGTCAAGGGCGGCTGGGCCTTCATCGCCGGCTACACCGATCCCAACTTCGGTGCCCTCTGCCGCGTCATGGGTCGGCCCGAGCTGGCGAAGGATCCGCGCTTCAGCACGACCATCCAGCGAACGACGCTCGAGAACGAGATTGCGCTGCGCGATGAGATCGTCGCGTGGTCAGCGCAGTTTACGGCGGACGAAATCCTGGACAAGGTGCTGGCCGACCCCGGTCCCGGCATCGTGGTCTTCGGGCCGATGAACCTGCCCACTCGCACGCTCACCGAGGCTCACTGGTGGGAACGGGGCTGCTTCAAGCGCGTGACGGACCCGGTCTACGGCGAATTGCTCTTGCAGATGCCCGCCTGGCGGATGACGCGGACGCCGCCCCGGCTCAAGTGGCCCTGCCGTCCGGCCGGCTATCACACCGGCCATGTGCTCCAGAAGTACTTCGGCTACGGCCCCCGCCGTCTGGCCGAGCTGGCCCGCGAGGGCATTGTCTGACTGGGCGCGCGATTTTGTTGACGCGGAGCGTTACCCCGGCGTAGCATATCGGTTGAGCCGGTCACTCCACATCCGTAGAAGTCACCGAGCCCGTAGAAGTCACCGAGAATGAGGAGCGGATGAAAGACGAACTGTTCACGATGACCCCCGAGATGCCGGCCATGTCGCCCGAGCAGCTGGCCCGCTGGCAGGAGGAGATGCGCAGGAACACGCTGCGCATGAAGCACTTCAGCGAGATGGTGATGAGCCCGAAGGAGCCCGAGGTCGGGCCCACTCCGCGCGAGCAGATCTACCGCACAGGCAAGTCGCGCCTCTGGCGGTACGCCTCCAAGCGCACGGTGAGAACCCCGCTCCTCTTCGTACCCAACCTCGGCATCAGCCGCCCGTACATCTTCGATCTCATGCACAAGGGCTCGTTCATCGAGCACATGACCGAGCAGGGCTTCGACTTCTACCTCGTGGACTGGGGCGTCTTCGGACCCGAGGACAACGACCTGACGCTCGAGCACGCGGTGACCAGGATCCTGCCGCGGCTGGCGCGCAAGGCACTCGAGAGCTCCGGAGCGCGCGAGATGTCGGTGCTGGGCTACTGCATGGGGGCGCCGCTCTCGCTCTCGTGGCTCGGCAGCACGCCCGAGTTCCCGCTGAAGAACTACGTCGACATGGCCGGGCCCATCGACTTCAGCCAAGTGGGGCTCTTCGGGCTCTGGCTCGACGCCCGCTACTTCGACGTCGATCGCTTCGTGGACACGCTGGGCGCCATCCCGGCCGACATGGTCAAGATGGGCTTCAAGCTCCTCAAGCCCACCATGGACCTCTCGGCCAATCTCAACCTGTGGTGGAACCTCTGGAACCCCGAGTACGTCTCCGGGTTCAACGCGCTCAACAAGTGGGCGAGCGAGTACCTGCCATTCCCCGGTGAATTCTTCCGGCAGTGGGTCAAGGACTACTACCAGCAGAACCGGCTGATCAGGGGCGAGCTGACGATGGCCGGAAAACCGGTCAGGCTCGAGAGCATCCGCTGTCCGGTCCTGGCCGTGGGCGCCAAGGAGGACAATATCGCTCCTCCGGGCTGCGTCCGGCCGCTCATCCAGGTGGTCTCCAGCACGGACAAGGAGTACGTCGAGCTCCCGGGCGGGCACATCTCGCTCATCGCAGGACGCGGCGCCTCCGTGCACTGCTGGCCGAAGGTCTCCAGCTGGCTCGCGGCGCGGTCGTAGTAAGGAGGCGGATCATGGCTGACAACACGGGCACCCAGCAGCTCTTCGATCTCTGGAAGAAGCAGGTGGACGAGGGCACGCAGGCCTGGCTCAAGATGGCGGGGCAGGGGCAGCCCGTCGATCCCCAGGCGTTCTGGCGGCCGTTCATGGATCAGGGCATGCAGGCCTGGTCCAAGGTCATGACGCAGGGGACGGTGTCGCCCGACCTCATGACGCAGTGGAAGCAGTTCCTCGACCAGTGGATCGCGGCGTGGTCGAAGGTCCTCGAGCAGTCGATGGGCACGGAGAACTTCGCCCAGGCCATGGGCAAGCAGCTCGAGGGCTTTCTCTCCGTCTCGGCGCCGGTGAAGAAGGCGGCCGAGCAGCAGGTCGAGACCGGTCTCGCGACACTCGGCCTGCCGTCCCGCACCCAGGTCATCGGGCTCGCCAAGCAGATCGCGGGTCTCGAGGAGAAGATCGAAGGCGTGGAGGATCGCATCGATGCGGTACTCGCGCGGCTCGATACTGCGGCCGCCGCTTCCAAGAAGGAGCGTGAATGATCGGGATCACGATCGGGGACGTCCGGGTCGGGGACATCGCGCAGATCGTTCGGCGCGTGGACGACGGCGACATCGCCTCGTTCGTGGACGCGGTCGGCGACTACAATCCGGTGCACGGGGACCGCGACTACGCGGCGACGACCATGTTCAAGGAGCCCATCGCCCCGGGCATCTGGACAGCGGGGCTCATCTCCGGTGTGATCGGGACCCGGCTGCCCGGGCCCGGGGCCATCTATCTCTCCCAGGAGCTCAAGTTCCTCAAGCCCGTGTTCTTCGGTGACGTCATCACGGCGCGGGTGGAGGTGCTCGAGGTTCTGCGCGAGCGCAACCGGATCCGTCTGAAGACCGTGTGCAGTAACCAGCGCGGGGAAGAGGTGTTGACCGGCGAGGCGCTGGTGATGCCGTCGAAGACCAGCGTGGAGTACGTCCGGCCCCAGACGGGGACGGGGCTCGTCTCGCTCTGGACGCTCGGGCCGTGGGCCTGGGCCGCCCAGGGCACTGCCGTGCTGGGGATGATGGGCCTCTCGGCCCTCTCCGCCATGGCGGGGGCGGGCGGAGCCGAGCGCCGCTGACCGCTCGAACGGCCACGCCTGCGGGATCCACTCAGCTCTCGCCTCGCGGCTACGCCGCTCAGCTCGAATTGCGGACCCCGTCTCAGCTCGAACCTCTATCTCAGCCCTCGCCTCGCCGGGCTCCTCGCCTGCGGGATCCACTCAGAGGTTGTGAATGAATCGGCGCATCACGCTGGGCGGCGTTTCGTCATGTGGCGAGCGACGTGCTGGCCCGCCGCACCGGGGGCGAGCAGAGGGTGTGTGGAGCGTGGCGACGGCGGCGTGCTGGCCCCGATTCCTCG
>JAUSJX010000035.1 GCA_030647435.1 Candidatus Rokuibacteriota bacterium | reverse complement strand
TCGGTGGGCTTCAGAGTCTTGGTTTCCCTCCACCCTGCCACCCAAGTTACGGGGCTCTGGCTCTTACCCCGGCGGGACTGCCTCCCGCTGAACACGTCAGCTTTCTCTGGACGCACGGTTGATGACCAGCTCGAACTTGGTAGGCTGTTCGATGGGCAGGTCGCCGAGCTTGGCGCCCTTCAGGTCAGCAGATAACATAACGCCTATTCTCGAACCCGGCGGCCCTGGGGGCCGTGTCACCGCGCGGACGAACCGTGGCATCTCGCGCGGATCCTGTCAGAGCGCGCGGGACAAGTGAAACCGGAGCCTCGAGGCGGCGAGCGGGCGCCGTCCACCGGGGCGCTCCACACAGACCGCCGCGGTCGCTCGGGCTCCCGACACCGGCTACAGGGTCATGTCAGGCAGGGCCGGCGGCTCGGCTCGCGCCGCAACACCGGAGGACGGGGACGGCGGGCCGGCCCTCGCCCCGGCGGCCGGGCCCGCCGCCTCGAGCGGACAAGTTCGTCCGGACATAAGGCCCCCTTCTCGGAAGTCTCTCTCCCCCCAGAGACAGCGGAATCACACCCCCCGACTCGGGGTCCGGCCCCGGCGTGATGTCATCACGCCGGGGCTGAGCGACGCGCGTCACTGGATGGCGTGGCTCGTTCCGTCGCCTGTGACCCGATCCGTCCCCGTCGGACGCACTGGCGAGTTGACTCCAACGGAGCGTTCGGGATCTGGCACAGGACTACGCAGGCCGCCGGGCGGTGGTCGGGGGAACGATGCCGTTCAGGCGGAGATAGACGACGAGCTGTCCGTGGTGATTGCGAACCTGATAGAACGCCCCCTGCCAGAACGTGAAGCGGGTTACCATGCGGTTCCCGAAAGGGAATTTCACTTGCTCGAGCAGTTGGGCATCGGTCAGCGAGCCAAGCATCTCCTGTCCTGTCTGAAACGTTTGCTTCAGCAGAGTGATGAGTTCCGCCTTCGTCATGGCCGGGTGCCCTGACTCGCTCTTGGTTCCCTTTGCGGTGTCGATGAAGCGTTGCGTGGAGCCTGCGACATGCACCAACTGCTCGCGAAACGTCGAGATCTCCGGCGTCGGCTTGTACGCATACTTCTCCTCGGGCATCGCTTCGGCGACGTCGATGATGTCGGTCGCGGCCTGCCGCCAGGTCGCCACGAGCTCCTTGACCACGCTCGGCGACGTGCCTTGCGCAAAGACCGAAGGCGCAGCGGCCGCGACGGTGGCCATGGCGCCGCAGAATAACAGGCACGCGTAGATAACGTTTTTCATGTTCGCCTCCCCATCAATTCATTCCGAAACATTAACGGCAGTCCCCATCATGCGGCCCGTGCAGCGGGCATCCAGGGACCGATCGTCCCTTGGGTAAGCGCCAGACGCCGTCCGACCCGGTGATCCTGCACCTGCGCCAGGGCCGTCGTCAAGGGCCGCGTGAGCCGTCATCGACACAACCGCCGGTAGAGTGCTTCGTAGCGCGGCACGATGATCTCGGCCGAGAACCGTTCACGCGCGCGAGCCTGTGCGGCCCGGCCGAGGGCGCCCCGGCGTGTCTTGTCGTGGATCAAGCCCTCGAGCGCGCCGGCAAGTGCAGCGACGTCGCCGAACGGAACCAGCAGGCCGCTCCGATTGTCTTCAACCACCTCTGGGATCCCACCAACGCGGGTCGAGACGCTCGGGCAGCCGAAACACATGGCTTCGAGGATGCTCAGACAAAAACTCTCCGTTTCAGAGGTGAACAGCCCGACGTCGGCGACCTGAAGGTAGTCCTCGATATCGGTGACCTTCTCGCGGACGATCACGCGGTCAGCCAGGCCGAGCCGCCGCACGTGTTCGGCGAACGGCGCGAACGGTTCTCCTGCGAGGATGAGGAGCCTGAAGGCGTCGCGCGGGCGGACGCGGGCGACGGTCTCCAGCAAGAGATCGATGCGCTTCCCCGAACGGAGATTGGAGGAGTGGAACACGACGACTTCGTCCCGCAGGCCGAGCTCGCGGCGCACCTCCTCGCGCGAGCGGCGTGGCGGGCGTGGGACGAAGAAATTGTGGATGACCTCGATCGAGCCACCGAAGTCGAACACCCGCTGGGTCTCCCGCTTCAGAGACTCGGACACCGCCGTGACCGCGTCCGAATAGGTCAGGGCGTGCTTGATGGCCGGAGCGTACCCTGCATCATGGCCAAGCAGCGTCGTGTCCGTGCCGTGCAACGTCGTGACCACGCGAGGCTGTTGTTCCCGCGGGAGCATCGATCGGGCGAGGATCGCGGCCGTCGCGTGCGGCACGGCGTAGTGCACATGAAGCACGTCCAGCCGATGATCGCGGCTCACTTCGGCCATGCGCACCGAGAGCGGCAAGGTATAGTCGGGAAATTTGAACAGCTCGTAGTCGTTGATCACGACGGGATGGAAATACAGCCGTGGCCCGTCCGCACGCAGACGAAACGGTCGCTCGTAGCTAATGAAATGCACCTCGTGTCCCCGACCCGCCAGGTCCTCCCCCAGCGCGGTCGCCAGAACGCCACTCCCTCCAACGGACGGATAGCAGGTGATGCCGATTCGGAGAGTCTCGCCGGGAGCCATGTCAAAAGCCACGCGCGCCGCGGCCCAGTCCCGAGAGCGAGGTGAAGACGAGCGGGTCGGCCGGGAACAGCGCCGTGGCGTACTCCACCCCCGTGCCGAGTCCGTGGAGCCGCGCCCGGGTGAGCTGCACTTCCACGTAGTTGCGGGCGCTGGTTTGAGAAGCATGGGCCTCCATCGCAGCGACCCACGCTGCGACGATCTCCGGCCTGGAGATGTCGATGAGCACCGGCGAGATGTTGGCCGGTTCGGCTTCTCGCGTCAGCGCGTAGAAGAGCAATTGCGCAATCCTGTGAGGCGGCGAGTCCGTCAATTCTCGTACGCCGCCGAAACGCGCCAGCCGTGCTGCGTCGCACACGAGACGTCCGAGCCGCGAATGATCCGGATGCTGGTTCTCGACGAGGCTCGGGGCGAGGACGATGCCCGGCCGCACCCGGCGCAGAACGCCGGCCAGCGTGATGGCATGAGCCGCCCGGACTTCGAGGTGGGAGTCTCCATCGAGCTCGACGAACTCGATCGTCGCGCCGAGTAGCGCCGCGGCCCGCTGCGCTTCAGTGACGCGTTGCTCGGGCTGGCCGTGCGTCGCCGCTTCGCCCCGCGAGCACACAACGAAATGCGCCGCTCGCCCGGCGCGCGTCTCCTGCGCGATGACACCGCCGCAGCCGAACTCGATGTCATCGGGATGCGCGCCGAAGGCCAGCACCGCCGGCGTGTCAGGGAGGGAGCTCGGTGTAGGCTTCATCGGATCGATCGATCTCGTCCCGGCGGACAAAAGTGATCTGCGGCGCCTCATCTTGGCGAAGATACGCTTGCTCGCCCGCGCCGGACACGTAATGGGTGCACCCGATGACCGACTGCATCCAGCGGAGCCGAGTGTCCCGCGTGGGACTGATCTGCTCCTTGGTGAAGGCGGTCGCCGGCAGAGCGACGAAGGACTCGCCGCCCGCGTGCAGGTAGAGCACGCCGTCGCGTACGCGCGCGCGGACGATTTCGCCCTCGTACGGCACGTCCACGAAGAACTCGCTCACCTCGCATGCGATGCGCCGCAACGCCGGATCGCTCGAGCGCGCGACGTGAACCCCATCGAGCAAACCCATGCGGCGATACATCTCGAGACAGAAGTCCGCCACCGCCTCCGCAGACGTCTTCCGGAACAGGTCGATCACCCGGCCGTCCACGTAATTCGGCAACTGACGTTCGGTCTTGCCGTGCCAGTCCGGCGCAATGCGCTTCACGTAGAGCGGCGAGAACTTTCGCTGAAGCTTCGTGGCGATCGAGAAGTTGAGCTGCGCAGGTTCACCGGTCGCGCGATGGCGCAGAATGGTGCGCGTCTCGCGCGGGTCGTGGTCGCTGTCATGATAAAAGAACACGAGACGCCCCCCCATCTGGGCCTGCATCCGCCGGGCGGTCCGGATCTTGGCGACGAGAAAGCGCCGAGGGAAGAACCCGCAGGGCTGCTGGCCGAAGGCAATGATCGGCTCGACGCTCATGCCGCGCGGCCTTCATCGGTGGGAGCGCGCGGCCCCAGGGACGCCTGCAGCAGCATACTGAAGGCGATGCACGCCGCGCAGCCGATGAGGTTGTACCAGAGATAGCCGATGTTGAGGGACAAGAACATCACAATCACGAGGGCCTGCGCCGCCAGGGCCGCGAAGAAGACCGCACTGCCGCCCACTCGCCGGAAGAAAAACGCCACCAGAAAGATCCCGAGCACGACACCGTAGAAGATGGAGCCGAGGATATTGATCGCCTCAATGAGGTTCTCCGCGAAGCCGGCGAACAGCGCGAACCCCACCGCGAAGAGGCCCCACAGGGCGGTGAAGCGCTTCGCCACTCGCACGTTGCGCGCCTCATCGGCGGCGGCGAGCGGACGGAAATGTCGCCAGAAGTCGATCGTCGTCGTCGTGCCGAGCGCATTGAGCTCCGCCGCTTTGGAAGACAGCGCCGCGGCGAACATCACCGCGATGAGCAGACCGATCGCACCGTGCGGAAGCTCGGCAAGGATGAACGTGATGAAGACGTAGTCGGAGTCTTTCGTCTTGGCGCGCGGGTCGGCGGTCAGGAGCGCGGCTTTGGCCTCGGACCGAACGGCAGCAGCCCGGCGGTTGGTCTCGAGCATGGCGGCGCGGGCGATCGACTCCACGGCGGCGTCCTGGGACGTGCGGGCGTGGAGCCAGGCGCGAATCGTTTTCTGGCTGTCCGCGACCGCGACGGTATGTCGCTCCTCGAGGGCGAGGAATGCACCGCGTTCCGGACCTTGCGCGTGACGCTGCCACTCGGACTGGTTGAAGAACAGGGGCGGACGCTCGAACTGGTAGAAGACGAACAAGAGCGCGCCGAGCAAGAGGATGAGGAACTGCATCGGAATCTTCAGGAGCGCATTGAACATCAGACCGAGGCGGCCTTCGCGCAACGAGCCGCCGCCGATGTAGCGCTGCACCTGCGATTGGTCGGTGCCGAAATACGAGAGCGAGAGAAACAACCCGCCCAGGAGGCCGGTCCAGAGCGTGTAGCGCCGGCTCGGGTCGAACGAAAGATCCACCGCCTGCAATTTGCCCAGGGCGCCGGCAACGTGCGCGGCACCACTGAACCCGAGCCCCTTGGGCAGCTTGACCAGCAAGACGACGAAGGCCGTCACCATGCCGCTGAAGATCACCGCCATCTGCCACTTTTGCGTCAGGCTGACCGCTTCACTGCCGCCCGTCACGGTGTACACGATGACGAGGAGCCCGGTGAACACGATGATGAGATCCAGCCGCCAGCCCAGCACCGTGGAGAGAATGATGGCGGGCGCGTAGATGGTCACTCCCGCGGCGAGGCCCCGTTGCAGCAGAAACAGTCCCGCGCCGAGCAGACGGGTCTTCCGGTCAAAGCGCCGGCCCAAAAACTCGTAGGCGGTATACACACCGAACCGTCGGTACATGGGCAGAAACACGGCGCACACGATGATGAGCGCGAGCGGCAACCCGAAATAGTTCTGCACGAATCCGATGCCACTCTCGAAGCCCTGTCCCGGGATCGAGATAAAGGTGATCGCGCTCGCCTGCGTGGCCATCACGGACAGGCCGATCGTGCCCCAGCCGGTGGACTGGCTGCCCTTCAGGTACGTGTTGAGGCTCCGAATGTGGCGCGTGCGCCACGAACCGTACGCGGCGATGCCGACCATGGTGCCGAGCAACACCACCCAATCGGCGACGTTCATGAGAAGATCCGGCTGAACACCGCCAGCAGGACCACCACGAGGACAAACCACCCAAACACGAACAGGTACACGCCGCGCCACGTGCGGAATCCAGGCAGGCCGGGCGGCTCGGCATCGGATCGCTGGTCAGGCCGCGGCGGTCGGGTCACTTGCCCAAGGAGACGAGATTCGCAAACAGCCGATACGCTCCGGGTACGCCTTCAGGAAGTTGCCGAAACCACGCCAGGCTGGTGTACACGAAATACCCCTTTCCGTGCCGCGCCACGAGCAGGCCCCCTCGGAGCGGCATCTCGCCGGGATCGCCGGACGCAAGGATCGCCGTGAAGCGTTCGTCCCATTGGTCCGGGAAATACAGGCCACGCTCCTGCACCCACCCGTCAAAATCTGCTCTGGTGATGCGATTCGGCGTGGTCAACACCGGATGATCGGGCGCCAGAAACGTCACCGACGCATGTTCGTCCGTGACTCGCTCTCGCGAAATGCGCAGGCGGAAGGGCGCCAGCCAGTTTGCGCCCAGGCCGTCGGAGAGGTTGTACTGTGCGATGACATTCCCGCCTGCCTCGACATACTCGAACAACGCCGGTAAATGGCCAGCGAGATCCTTCCGGGTGTTGAAGGCCCGGATACCGATGACGACGGCATCCAGAGGGCGCAGCTTGTCCGGGATCAAATCAGCGCCGGTCAACTGCGTGACCGCATAGCCCATGCGCTCCAAACCTCCGGCCACGTCGTCACCCGCGCCGGGCAGGTAGCCGATGTGACGGCCTCGAATCGCCAGGTCAAGGGAAACCGCTTTCAGGCGCGCGACGGGTTGGAGGAGCTGAAACGGAATGTGGTCGTAACGAAGCCCGATGCGCTGAGTATTGAACCGTACGCCATTGACCTCCACGCTGCCCTCGAGGATTGCCGTGGCGGGCTGGGCCGGTGCCGTGACGGTGAAGGTGAACCGGGCGTGCTCCCCTGCCCCGGCCAGATGAAATGGTTGTGAGGCGGCGGTGATCCTCCAACCGGTTGGGCCCTCCAACTGTACGGTGCCGGCAACGCTCGCGCGCGCGGCGGTAAGCTCAACCGTCACCGGGCGCGCGGCGCCGGGCGCGAACAGCTGCACATCCGACACGAACCGAAGTGAGACCGGCGGGATCACGTCCAATCGGCGGCGCATGGTCGCGTTCGCGGGATCCGCCGCCGCCTGCACCGGCTCACCCGAAATCACCAGGGTCTGACCGCCAACGTCAAAGACGTACTCGATCGGGAATGCGGCCGGGTTCTCCGGACGACCGATGAGAGAAGGATCATCGACGTGAAACATGGCTGCCGTGCCTGCTCTGCGCAGCCAATACGGCTGGCTTGGCGGCGTGGTGGTGGGCAGGACCTGGGTCTCGTCACGGACGACCGGTTGGTCGACGCGCAGTTCGAGGACCTTGGTGACCGCGCGCTGGATACTAGGGTAACGCACCGCCGTCCAGCGAACAGGGAGACGAGATCGCATGACCGCAGTGTGGCGCATCTTCAATGTTTCGCCGGGCACAGCCTCGGGTTGATCCACCAGGGTCTCCACCTCGAGACCGATGAAGGCCTGGACGATCCGGTCCAGTTGCTGGCGTTTGTCGCTGACGACGGAGTCCGCGGGCAACACGGACATTCGGCTGCGGATCGCCAACAAGGCGGGCACGCTCGCCATCGGGTCTTCCGGCTTGAACCGCGCGATCGCTTCCTCGGTCAATCGTCCGATCTCCGCGCCACCCGGCACGCGGTTCCACGTCGTGTCCACTCCATCGAGGATGTCGTGCGTTGCGGATTCGCCACCGAGCGGCAAAAAGGACTCGATCCTCGACCCGCCAACCACCGCGGCGTCGCCCGCGAAGTCTCCCATGCCGAAGCCTTGCGTCTTGTGCATGGCCCGACTGCGGGCGGCAATCGAGGCAAACGATTCGCCCAGCACCGGGTCGTTGCCACCGATCTCCATCTTCACCACGCCTGTCCCGTTGCCCCCGGCCGCACCGGCTCCTGCGCCGCCAACGCCGACGTTGTGGAGAATGCGTTTGGGCTGCCACGGGGTCAGCTCGCCGAGTTGCTCGGGAAATGCTCGCGGGTCGCCAGCGAGCTTGAAGGCTTCGACGGCGAGGACGGTAGACGCGGTGTGATGGCCGTGAGTGTTCCCCGACTGCGGAGAGAAACGCGTTACGATCACGTCCGGCCGGAAGGAGCGGATCACGCGGACGATGTCAGCCAGGACTGCCTGCCGATCCCAGATCCGCAGAGTGTCCTGGTAATCCTTCGAAAACCCGAAGTCTTTCGCGCGCGTGAAGTACTGCCGTCCCCCATCCAGACGCCGCGCGGCGAGCAATTCCTGGGTGCGAGCTACGCCCAATTGCTCGCGGAACTGGGGACCGAGCAGGTTCTGGCCGCCGTCGCCGCGCGTGAGCGACAGATAGGCCGTCCGGTATCCACGACCGCGCGCCAGGTAGGTGATGACCCGCGTGTTCTCGTCGTCCGGATGCGCCGCGATGTACAACACGCTGCCCAACGTGGCGAAGCTGCGCAGTTGCTGCAGGATGTCGGGGTCGACCGGGAGCTCGGCGGCTCGACTGAGCCCGGAGCAGCCGGCCAGCAAGCTTGCGCCGAGGGCCAGCCCAACCACCTGGCGGGTGCGCCTGGCCGGCCCTCCTGACGACGTCCTCGTTTTCATGTGTGCCGCCCCCGGTGACGCACGGCGATCTTGTATCACAAGTGGGGCGTAGATAACATAACACCCGTTCGCGGACCCGGCGGCCCTGGGTGCCCGTGTCACCGCGCGGATGACCCGTGGCATCTCGCGCCGATCCTGTCAGGGCGCGCGGGACAAGTCAAACCGGAGCCCGAAGAAGAAGACGGGAGCGCGTCAGTAAGACGCGTTCCAGTTGAATCTGGAAGGAAGGGATCGCGACGGCCTGGACCACTGAAGTGCGCTAGAATGCGCTGGAGCGTGCCCGAGATGGGCACAAATCTGGGCACAAACGGGTCGGATTCCTACTGAATGACCTCATCATCCGCCCGCAGTAGGAGTGACTGCGGGATCGTCAGGCCGAGAGCCTTGGCCGTCTTCATGTTGATCACCAACTCGAACGTGGTCGGCTGCTCGACCGGAAGATCTCCGGGCTTCGCGCCCTTGAGGATCTTGTCGACGTAAGTTGCGGCGCGGCGGAACATCTCGGGGAAGCTTGGCCCGTACGACATCAAGCCGCCAGCGTCGGCAAACTCTCGCGCTCCTGACACCGCCACCAATCCGCGCTGAGCCGCCGTCTCCATGATGCGCTGCCGGTGCGTAAACGTGAGCGGGTCCGCGAATACGATGACGGCATTGCCCTCACCTCGGGCGATTGCGGCAACCGCCTCGTCGAGATCATTCGCCTGGCGCACCTCCATCGGCTGCATCCTGACATTAAGCACCGCCGTCGCTTTTTCCGTCTCGGCCAGAGCCAGTGCTCCGGCTGGCGCATTGGCGCTCCAGAAGAAAGCGACACGGGTAACCCTCGGCGCACCGCTCCACAGGGTACCCGCCCCGCCTGAAACACATACACCGCACGTACCACCCGCCGCTGACCAAACCCCCGCTACCCGGTGGGAGGCCTTGTCGAGCGGACGAGCTCGGGGCAGCTTCGCAGTGACAAGTGCATGCGGCGCGTTGTCACTCGATCACCTTGTCGGCGCGCACCAGTATCGACTGCGGAATCTTGATACCGAGCGCTGTCGGAGCGTAGATAACACAAAACCCGGTCTCAGTCATGGTCCGCCTCGCCCGAGGGTCCTCCCTCGGGACCTGCCTTGTCACAGCCTGAGGGCCCTCGGTCGAAGCACGGCAAGCGCGGCGGGAAAAGATCCTCCCGCCGGCGCGAGCGGCCCTTGCCTACGCCGAGGTCCGGAGGCGTCCGGTCGTGAGGATCTGGTCCACCTGGTCGGCGACCTCGGCGGCGAAGCGGCTGGCGGTGGCGGCGTCGTTCAGCGACGCCAGGGAGCCCGTCGCGTGGTCGATCGTCGCGATGGGGTAGTCCGGGATGCCTTGGGCGCGGCACATGCCGCGACCCGTCGTCTCGACCAGCTTCCTGACACCGACGGCCGCGGCAGGCACCCCGCGCCGCTCCAGCGTGATGGCGTCGAGCACACTGCCCGACGTGCAGGACCCTCAGTCACCGACGCCGGTGATCACCACGTGGGCCTTCGCCGCCAGCTCGGCGAGGATGGGCTCGGGCGCGATGTTGCCCAGGAACGGCTTCTCGCGGAAGAGGACGTCCCGGACCCGGTAGCGCTGCTTCAGGAGATCGACCGCCTCCAGCAGGATGCGGTCGCCGTACGCGCGCCCGTTCCAGATGACGCCGATGGTCTTGTCGTCCAGGCTCGCCGGCCGTGGCGCCATGCCGCTGTGGCCGCGGGCCGGCCCGGCGGTGGGGTTGAGCACCTTGAGCATGACGTTCCTCCTCACGATCTCGTGGTCTCGATCATGCGGCCGTGGCCGTCGCGCGCACCGCGCGGGTCACGGCGTCCGAGGACACCCCGTAGGGGACGATGTAGGCCATCCGGATGCCGGCGTTGCCGCCCCCGACGACCACGTAGATGTCCGCGCTCCGCTCGAGCGCCCCGGGCGCCTGCATGAAGCGGTCGTACTCGTTCGGCTCGAAGAGGGAGACGATCCGCTCCTCGTCGCCGGGCTGGACCTCGCGGCTGAAGTCGGCGAAGCCCTCGGGCTTGTCGGCCATCACGCCCCAGGTCCCGCGCCGCTTGAGATCGGCCACCGAGCGCCGGCAGCGCGCCCAGAGGTAGTCCCGGACGTGCCGCTTGGTCCAGCCGTGCTGGATGAACACCGCCGCGTGCTGGGGCGAGACGAAGAGCAGGTAGGTCCCGCGGAAGAACTCGTCCGTCGAGATCGCGTCCACCACCGTGTCGAGGAGTCCCTCCGGGGTCGAGCGGGCGCAGTGCAGCTGCTGCAGCCCGGGATAGGTGGACACCGCGGTGACCGTCGTCGTCTCGCGCGCGTGGCCCAGAGTGACGTGGAGCGGATCCCAGGCGGTGGACTCGTCCTCGGCGATGAAGCCCACCGCGCGGAAGGGATTGCCCCACTGCCCGCGCTGGATGCCGTCGGGGCGCGCCTCCGCGCAGTTCCAGAGCAGGAGACTCATCGCCCGCGCGCACGTCGCGTTGGCCCGCGTCGTCGGCCCGAAGAGGTAGAGGCCGCTGTTGAACCCGAGCGTGCGGGCCAGGGGGCCGTTGACGACGAAGACCGGCCACGGGCTGCCGAGGCTCGCCATGTGGTTGAACTTGAACGCGGGGTCGGCGATCGCCTCCGTCGCCGCCACCAGGACCGGCATGTACTCCGGCCGGCAGCCGGCCATCACCGCGTTGATGGCCAGCAGCTCGGCCCTGAGGACCCGGTCGCGCTCGGGGATCTCGCCCAGCACGTCGTCGGGCGCGAGGCCGGCGGCATCCAGGAAGGCGCGCACGCGCTTCTCGGTGGGCGGGACCACGGGCAGGCCGTCCGTCCAGCCGCGCTCGTAGTAGAGCTCGATGGCCTGGTACACATCCTCGACGTCGATCTGCTCGGCGGACAGCGGAGCCTCGCGCATGCACGTCCTCCTCGGATTCGGGCCTGCGGCCACGCTACGACCCAGGCACGGCGTCTGTCAAGGACGCCGGCGCGGAAGTGCCCGAACCCCCGCCGGATCGACTGTGACAAGGCAGGTCCCGAGGGAGGACCCTCGGGCGCGCCGGGTCATGACTGAGAACGGGCTTTATGTTGCCTACGCCCTCGACGGGCGGTCACTCTCGCCTATCCTCGACGCGCTCCATGCGTGGGTCGACTCTTGGTCGAGCATTGGTGTGATCGAGTGCGGCATGGCTCGGCAGGGCTACGACCTTCAGTTGACCCGGTACGGCAATGAGGGATGGCGGGCCACGTTCTACGTCGCGGGCTTCGAACATTCTCTGAGCCGGCGACGGTCGCAGCCTGGGATCCGACGCCGTGGGGTGCGGTGCAGGCAGCGGCCCGGGAGGCGGAGGACGCTGGAATTGGCGGGCTGACGCCGCCGTTCTCACCGTCCCCTGGGCTGCCGCAACACTCGCCCCTGAACCGCACTACGAGACGCGCCTCCGCATCCTGCTAGAGCGCGGATCCCTGCGGCCCAATGTGGGAGACCGAAGTGCGGCTTTCATTCCCGCCCTCCACCCGCGCCGGCTACGGCGGGCAGGCGCCCTTCCGGCTGTGGCTCGACGGGAGCGCCCCGGTACCACGATGGCACCAGGAAGCCGATAGCGAAGCCGATTAGGACCGTGAAGAGTTCGCTCTCAAGCAGCGAGCGCACGTCCAGTACCTGGGTAGCCTTGAGCGTCTGGAGCGCGGACTCGTGGGTGCTGATTAGCAGGCCGTGCACCAGCCACGCGGCGACGACCAATACAACCGTCAACCCGAGCCCCTCGGCCCACCGCAACCGCGCCGGCGTCAGGAGTTTCATGAACCCGTCCCGCGGTGCATCATCCGCCAGTAGGGCGAGCGTGTAAGCCGTGGCAAAGGTCATGATTCCCCAAGGGCTGACCTGACGGTACGCTTCCCAGGCCCCGGTCAAGTTCCCCTGGCGCATTGCCAACTGGTAGGTAAAGCTGATCAGCGCGCCCGCGGTCGCTGCCGCCGCGCCCGACAGCAGATACCATGCCCAGGGCCGGCCAGTCTCGGAATGGCGCCGGGCCGCACTCCACTGATTCTTTGGATAGATCGCGCACCACACCGCCACGCAGTAGACAGCGGCGATCATTATGGCCCTAACGAGGAGCCGGGGGTCGAGTTGCTCCCATGGGTGGTCAATCCGTCGCATGACGACGAACCCGAAGGCGTACACGACGCTCAGCCCGGTGAAGAGGCCCATGAGCTCGTTGAGCGTCAGGCGCCGCGGCGGCCGCGGATCCAGGCCGAACCCCAGCTTGATGAGCTGGCTCACCCTGGCGCGCTGAGTGAGTTCGCACAGGAGTACCGCATTGCTGACAGCCTCGTAGACATCCTTCAGCAGCCCTTCCACTTCTTGGACGAAGTCGTCGCGGTAAGCGTACACCGCCCCGCCCCTTTTCGCCGACTCGGGGTCGGTCGCCAGCTCGCGCAGCAGACTAAAGCATCTCCGGGCCCGCGGGAGGAGCACTGCGTAGTGCTGTCTGAGCGTGTTGAACTCGTTCGGGTAGGTCAGGACATAGCTGGTGAACCGCGCGTCCGCTTCCCAGTCCTCGAGTTCCCGCATGAGCAATGAGAGCTTCGCCCAGAGGTAGTGCGGGGCCGACCCCTCCTCGAAGCGCACGTCAGTCGGCTCGAAGCCTTTGTCCACCATCGCGTCCACGAGCTCCTTCTGGCGTTTAGGCTCTACGCGGAATGGCGCCTGGCGAACTTCGGCGCTTAGCCGCCGCACCTCGTGGGGAATGGCGGCCATGCGTTGGAGCTTGGTCCGGAACCATTCGTCGATGCTCGAGAGGATCGGGATCTTCGGAAGCAGGACAGTCAAGATCAGTGCCACCAGCAGAGTGGGCGACTCGCGCGCCCACGAAGGGACGCTGCTCCCGATCTCGGGCGCCATCCCAACCAACCGGTTCAGCACCGGCGGCGAGAGCAGCAAAAACCCGAAGACCCCGAGCGCGATGGCTCCGTAAAGCGATACGGCCGTGTAGTAGGCGGCTGCTGTGGTCGTCGATCGGCTGATGCGATACGGCACGACCCCCGCCTTGGGATCCGATGGCGGAGCGCTGAACCGATCGACCGCGAAGACGACGATGACGATGGCGCTGAGAACGATTTCAACATAGTCCTCAAACGTACGGGGCTCTCGACTCGCGGGCCGGGTCGCGTTGAGATCTGTGAGCGACGTCAGTGGCGATGTCTGTACGGCAGATGCCCCAGCCGCAACGATCAGCGCCGAGAGGAATAGCAGGACCAGCAGAGCTCTAAACGATTGGGTCGAATTCACCATACCCCACCTCCCTGCTAGCAAGCCGGTTGACACTCGCCTCGCCCCAAGAGGGACGGAGCCGCGGACGCCAAGAGCGAACCTACCAATCAGGAGTCTTGGCCCCTAGAGCGTAGACGACATAACGCCCGTTCTCAGTCACGGCCGGCCGAGGCTCAGGCTCTTGCCTTGGGCTCTTGCCTTGGCACAGTTCGAGTTGCGTTCTTGGCCGCCTGCGTGGCTGGCGGGGCCAGCGTCACGATGACGTCGACCTTAAGCCGGACCAGCTCGTCCGCCAACTCGGGGAGCTCTCCGAGCTTTCCTTCCGCCCATCGGTACTCGAAACTGATGTTACGTCCCTCCACGTAACCGAGGAGGATCCCATCCCCTCCATCGGATCGATAAGCACCACCCAACTTTCTTTTCCCCTTCATACCTCAACCGACAGGAATCGCTCGATGGTGATTCGAAGAGGGCCGGGCGCCGGCGTCGCGCCTACACTACACACCCTCGATGCCAGCGGCCGCCCTCACTGCTCGCGGCTCCACGCCGAACAGCCTCCAGAGCCCCGGGTCCATGGCAAGCGCGTCGTCGCAGAGATGGCTGAAGAAGAAGACGAGACCCTCGGACTGTCGCTTCCCGTCGTCGCTGTTGCCGAGGAGCCCAAGCTTCCAGAAAAATGCCTCGATGTCCTCTCGCACCTGCACCCCGTCGACGCGGCGCCGGCCCTCGTCGCGCCGAACCGAGATTCCGGCTACAAACACGCTGCGGAGGAGCCCCGACATCGTGCGGATGCCGGCGCGCTGAGCGAGGAGGTCGTAGAGCGACGCTGGCCGGCCGGAATCGTGTGGGGCCGGCGAGGCGGCGAGCCGGCAATCGGCGGTGAGCAGGTAGAGCAGTGCCTGGTCCTTCCAGTCCGCCACCGTGGCGTCGGCGAAGCGCGTGCGCCTGGCCAGGCGCGTGGCATCGCAGAAGGCGAGGTGCTGGATCATCTCGATGCCCTCCTCGCCCAGCCTCTGCGCCGTGAAAATACCGATCCCGTCGATCTCGGTCACGGGCTGCTTACCAGCACGGACCTGCTGCGCGCTGCGCGGGTTGATGCGCGACAGCAAGCGCCCGCCGCTGGCAGCGAGCAACGCGAAGGGGAAGCCGCCGGCGACGATGTACGCGAGCACTGCGCCGCGGGAATGCGCTATGTCCAGCACCTCGGGTGCGAGGAGGAAGAACATGAAGGCGGCGACGGGGGCCAGCAGCAGACGCACACCGGAGAGCAGGAAGAGGCGAGGCGAGATATCCCGCGCTAGGAAGCGCGAGATCACATTGAACGCTGTGTAGGCGCCGCCGCCGAGGAACCCGAGCTGGAACACCATGAGCGGCACGCTGAATGCTTCGACGTGTACCTCGGTCTTCGGCACGCTCGGTACACCCGCTATCTGCGCGACGTAGGACTCGACGAAGGGCAGGATGAGGGAAACACCTGCGAAGTAGGCGAAGGAGAAGAAGAGGATGGGTAAGTCGTAGGCACTGCGGTTCAGACCGGCCGAGCGTATCTCGGTGCGCGCGAGGTGGCGCGCCACCTCGCCAACCAGTTCCGGCGTGAAGTCGGCAAGCCCCGCGCTGGCGCCCTCACGCACGCCGAGGAAGAGATCGGCGAGCGCCGGGTGGCGCTTGAGCACGAAGTTCCCCATCGCGAGCAGATACTGGCGACGGTGCCGGGCCTCCTCGATATCTTGCCGCGCCTCGGCCGTCTCCGCGACCACTGGCCGCGCCTGGGCGTCATCCTCGATGGCATGCCCCGCCTTGGCGGCCTCGGCGCTATGCACGAACTCAGACTCGCAGCGTCCCCACTGACCGCTCAGGGCCTTGACGCGCTCGTCCTCGATCATCTGCGTGTAGGTGCGCACCAGGAGGAAGCAGAGGGGTGGGGGCAGGAGCAGGAAAACGACGAGCAGCCCCTTCGTGTGCCAAATTAGGTCGCTCATGGCGACGATGCGCGCCGCCACGAAGCCGAAGATAACGATCAGGAGGACCGCCATGAGGCAGCTGAAGGCCAGCTCAACCGGCTCGTGATGGGGTCGCTTGGCCATGTGGCGAGTGTCACTCACAGAGCTGCCGCCACCTCGGGGGCGAGGACTGCCAAGACGCGGTCGTCTGCCCCACGTAGCTCCTCGACCTTGCGCGCCAGCCGCGTCACACCCTCGGCAAAGAGGTCGCCATCGGCAATGTTGGCATGCTCCCACACGCCGTAGGCATCGCCGTGTGGAGTCTCGAGCAGCGCCCAGACGTAGGCGCTGAAGTAGACGGACTTCGCCACCACTACGACCTGCTCGGGCGAGCCGACGCTCACGAAGTAGCGGCGGTCGAGGAGGCGGAACAGCTCACCGAGCTTGCCGGTCTCCGGTGGCGCCGCCCGCGGTTGCAGCTGGCCGGTAAGACGCACGTCCCAGGCGCGACCCGGCCCCGTGAAGAGTGTCGAACCGAGTCCCTCCCAGGCCGCGGCCGACAAGGCGACGGGGACGGCGTTGATCTCGTCCATCGAGCCCAGCCCGAGCCATCGCGGCTGCTCGGGCGTCGCCGGCTGCGCCATGGAGAAACCCCAGAGGAAGAGGCTCTGTGTAAACCAGTCGCGCAGCTTGTCGCGCCGGCCGAGCGGTTGGGCGCCGGGTCGAGACGTGAGGCGTTCGCGCAGGATGCGATCCATGGCGTTCCAGTACTCTCGCCACATGTCGGCGCTCCCCGCACAGATTGGCTCGTACGGGTAGAGAGTCGCGGTGAGGGTGACGTCGAGGGGCTCGCCCGCAGCCTTCCACTCCTCGACGAAGCCCGGGTTGTCGAGGGCCTCGTTGAGCGCGGCGATGTCTGCGAAGGTTCGCCCCGGCGAGAGGCGCCGGACGGGCGGGGTCGAGGAAAGCGGCGCGGAGATCTGGCGTGGCTGACGGGCCCGCTGCACCACGCCGGAGACAACGCCGCCGAACGGGCTCCGACCCCGCCGGACCTCCTCGGAGATCCCCTCAATGGCCAGCTCGATGAGTGCGCTCATTCGTCACCCCGTCCCTGGTGAGCTGATCACAGAGTGCGCTCGATTCTCGTGACCCCCGACGCCCAAGTCAAGCGACCCTTTTGACGCACCGCAAGCGGTCGCTTGTGCCGGAGTATGCCCGAGTTGGGCACAAACTGAAATCGGAAAAAATTCAGCGACGGGCAACTACTTGAAAAAAATGGTGGGCAGGGACGGGATTGAACCGCCGGCACCAGGATTTTCAGTCCTATTCCCCGGTCCGTGTAAGTGTGCGTAACTGGTTGATGTGGAACAAGAGGGTTACGACGGCCTCGTGCGGTGGAGTGTGCTGGAATGCGCCCGAGTGAGCCTGAGTTGGGCACAACTTGGGCACAAACCGGGCGGGCGCCTACTGGATCACCTCGTCCGCCCGCCCCAGCAGCGACTGCGGGATCGTCAGGCCCAGCGCCTTGGCGGCCTTGAGGTTGATGGCCAACTCGATTTTCGTCGGCTGCTCGATGGGAAGATCTCCCGGCTTGGCGCCTCTGAGAATCTTGTCCACATAGACCGCACCACGTCGAGACATCTCGGGGATATTCACTCCATAGGACATGAGGCCACCTGGCTCAACAAACAGGTGGACTTCATAGACTGCGGCGATCCGATGCACGGCCGCAAGATCGACGATTTCCCTTCTATGTACGAAAGTAAAGGGCGTCGACATCACCAATACGCCCTGGTCGCGATTCTTCATCATCCCGCGGAAAGCGGCGGCGAATTCCCCCGCTCGGTGCACGATGAAGGTATGAAGCTCTATGCTGAGGGTCCGAGCCGCAATAGCGGCCTGTTGATCGTACCGAGCGCGCATCTGGGGGACTGCCGAGAGTGTGACGTCCTCCTGAAGGAACGCGACCTTTGAAAGATTCGGTACAAGCGCTTTGAGAAGCTCGAGGCGCTTTGGGAGGAGGTCATAGCTAAAAGACTGTAGGCCTGTGATATTGCCACCCGGCCTTGCGAGGCTCTCGACGAGTCCTGCGGCAACGAGATCACCGCCGGCGGCCGAGACCACGATGGGGATGGTTTTCGTTTCCAGTTGGAGGATCTTTGCCAGGCCCGCGCCTGAAACGAACAGTACGTCGACCTTGAGCCGTACTAGGTCAGCGGCGCCTGCGCGAAGCTGATCAGCTGATTCGCCGAAGCGTCGCTCGACGACCATGTTTTGGCCATCTACCCAGCCGAGCTGTCTCATCGACAGCCACAGCGGGTTCGTCGAGACGGACTTCGCCAGCTCCTCTGGGGTCGGAGCTGGACCGACGCCAAGAATTCCCACGCGAGCCATCTTCTCTGACTTCTGCGCCTCGGCGGCGAGCGGGACAGCGAGGAGGCCGCCAGCCATCGTGCTGATGAACGCGCGCCGGTCGATCATTGGATTATCTCATCCGCCCGCAGCAGCAGCGCCGGCGGGATGGTGAGCCCGAGGGCCTTGGCGGTCTTGAGGTTGATGCTCAGTCTGAACGTGGTCGGCTGCTCGATCGGCAGATCAGCGGGCTTCGTGCCTTTCAGGACCTTGTCGACGTAGCTCGCTGCCCGACGGAACAGGTCGGGCCAGTGGGCGTCGAACGACATGAGACAGCCCGCCTCGGCGAACCCGTACGCGGCCGCGACGGGCATCTTGTTCTTGACGCCGAACTCCGCAATCTCACGCCGGTGACTGAACGCCAAAGGGTCCGGATGCACGACGAGCGCCTGAAAGGCCCCCGGCGTCTTGGCCGTCAGACCACCTGCGAAGTCCTCGGGGCCGCGCACCTCGAATGGCTCGAGCTTGACGCCGAGCAACACGGCGGTGCGCTGGAGATCTCTCCAGATAAAATCCCGATGCGGCAGGGTCCTGTTCACGAGCAAGCCCACTCGGCTCAGGCCCGGGAAGGCTTCCTTGAGAAACTCCAGCCGCTTTCCGGCCAGCTCGGGACTGTTCAGCTGCGACATTCCGGTGACGTTCCCGCCGGGACGCGCGAGGCTCGCCACGAGACCGGTCCCGACCGGATCGCCCGCGATGGCCATGACGATTGGAATGGTCGACGTTGCACGCTTGGCGGCACTCACGGAAGGAGTAAACGCGGCAACGATCACATCCGGCCGCAAAGCGACGAGCTCGGCGGCCAACTCGTGATAACGTTCGGCTCTCCCTTCGGCCCAACGCCGCTCGACTGCGAGGTTCTGCCCTTCGACGTAGCCGAGTTCCCGAAGACCTTGCATCAGCGCCTCCCAGGGGCGCGCGGCCTCCGGAGTGGTCGGTGGACTGCCACAGAGCACACCGATCCGCCAGATCTTCCCCGCCTGCTGGGCCTCGACGACGAGCGGCGAAGCGAGGAGGCCGCCGGCGCCGGCAGCCGCATTCGTCAGGAAGTCCCGCCTGGAAATCACTGGATCACCTCATCCGCCCGCCCCAGCAGCGACGGCGGGATGGACTCGGGCGCCTTCCTCAGCATCACTACCCTTTGTGCGTTGAGAACCCCAACGCAGACCAGACGGATCACCATCCCCATAGGCCGGTGGCCAGGGGGATGACGCCCACAAGCCCCCACCAATTCTTGGGCCCGATGACGACCAGCGCGAGGAGAATGACGCCGATGAGGATTCGCAGGACTCGCTCCCAGGTTCCAACGTTTCGTGTCATCTCGTTCCTCCTCATTAAGTGCAGTGGCTGATCCGCCTTACAGGATCAAGCAGGCGGAGTCTGCTGACCTTCTCCTGCCCTCGCGAACCGGACGGTTATGAGGTACGAAGCATCGCCAGCACCCTAGGCCGGGCGGGGAATGGTGTCAACTCACGTCCTGCCCCGAACCCTAACAGGGCCGTATGCGAGACCGCCACGTCCTGATGCTGACTGCCTGGAGAGACTTGGCCCTGAATCCTAGGGGGGGGGGTCCTATCTCGACCCCGGAACTCAGGCCCAGGCGGGCACGGCCCAGGCCGGTCGCATCAGCCGTCAGGGACGCCCTCCTTCCGGCTCGGTCTTCTTGCGAATCTCATCGGCAGTGACCGTCGTGATCCGGTCCCGGTACCCCAAGCCCGTCACCCATTTCACCTTGTACTGGCCACCCGGCAAGGTCGCGATGATATAGCCCTCGGTAAGGTCGCGACCATTCCGAAGGACAATCAAGTCACCCGTCCGGATTGACGAGTGCGGCGGAGGCGTCAGTGGCATGCTCAGCGTTCCTCGACGTGCAGGGGGCCGGAGTCTCGCAGAGCCGGAGGCTCCTCGTGGTGAGCACGGGCGAGGACCCGCGAGAACGACCGCGTGGGGCACGCCCCTATCCGGCCTCCCCTCAGCCCCCTCACACGTCGTCCTCGCTCGTTCTCGGACCGCTGGGCCGGGCAAAGACAGACAGCGCACCCGAGCCCAAACCGCGCAGTGTTCCGTCGGGGATCCGTCCGGGTCTCCGTGCCGTACCTCGAGGCGGGGGTGAGAAAAGTGTCACATCGGATCTCCAGGCAGCAACCCAGCTTGGTCTGAGACCGAATGATGTAGCCATCCGGTGACTGCGACGGGCACCTATCCTGAGATCGTTATAAGACCCATAGGCGGCCTTGGCTACCCCTTCCGCCTTGACCCTTTCTTGGCCTTCTTGGGCCGTGCTCCGGCCTTCCGGGCGGCTTTCTCAGAGAGATCCGCGGGCTTCGCCGAGAGTAGACCGGACACAGCGTCCTCAAAGGCGAGGC
>JAUSJX010000034.1 GCA_030647435.1 Candidatus Rokuibacteriota bacterium | reverse complement strand
CTGCTCGTAGAACACCCGCTCGTTCGGATACACCTGGCGCGCCATGAATGCCGCGAGCTGCTCGACCAGCATCCTGACCTTCGGGGACGAGGCGAAATCCATTGCGCGGTGTCTCCTTATGAACCGTCGAGTCGCATGGCGTGCGCCACCGCGTCGTACACGGTCCTCGTCATGCGGCCCGGCTCGTACGCGTCGTCGAGCCAGCCGCGGATCCCGCACGGCAGCCGCGGCCTCTCCCACGCCGCGGCATCGTCGGACGATGTCGGCGCCCAGCCGTCCCGCCAGCCCCATCTTCGCCAGTGTCCGCCCGCTTTCCCAGTAGTCCACGCCGTGGAAGCGGGACGCGAGGTCGACAAGCAGCCTAATCAACGGGACCACCGCACCGGCCGCCGCGCTAACCTCGGACGAGGATGACCACACCGGCCACGAGCAACAGCGCACCGGCGATACGACCGACGACCAGGCCGCCCGGCAGCACGCGCTCGGCGAGAACGAAGACCGCGAGACCGGCGACCCATAACAAGTTCATCACGCCGGCGACGAAGAGCAGCGCCATCAGCGCCCAGCAGCACGCCACGCAGTAGGCGCCGTGTCGCATCCCCATCACGAAGGCGCCGGCGCGCCCGTCGCGCCACTCAGTCATCACGAAGGAAAGAGGCGAGCGGCACTTGGCGAGGCAGGCCTGCTTGAGCGGCGTCCACTGGAACACGCCCGCGACGAGGAGCAACGCGCTGCCCAGCCACGCGCTCGTGCTCGCCATGGCAGCGGAGAGGAAGCCGGCCTCGTGCAGTCGCCATTGCGCGAGCGCCGCCACGGTGGCGTAGGCCGTCCACACCGCCGCGTAGCCGAGGAGAAACACGACGGTCGGGATGGCCGCCCGGTCCTGTTCTCGGCGCGTCCGCTGCACCATGGCGAACGTCAGGATCATCGGCGCGTCCGCTGGCACCATCATCGCGATCATCATGACCGCCCACATGACGAAGAGCAGAAGCACGTCGACGGGGTCCCAGGCGTGGTCCCGCGGCATCGCCATCCCCGGCATCTCGGCCATGTCCATGCCCGGCATCGACATCGAAAGACGGAAGAGGTAGAGCCACACCACGAGGGCGGTCGCCAGGAGGCCGGCGCCGACGATCGCACGGTCGCGCCGGAGCAGGCTGTCGAGCGCCGGCACGCCGCTCAGTTGGCCCAGTCGAACTCGTAGAGGATCCAGTTGGTCTTCTCGGCGGCAACCGACACACCGGCCGCGGCGGCGCGGAAGGTCCCTTCCCCGCATTCGCCCTTCTTCCAGATGAAGCCGGTCGGCAGATGCACCTGCGCGAAGTGGTCCTTACCGGTCACGGGATTCTTGAACGCCTCGCCGCGCCCCTCCCCGATGCCCTCCGCGCGGAAGGTGCTCTTCTGTCCGCTCCCCTCGATGGTGATCTTGGCCTTCACCAGCCCTGCGACCGCGGCCGTCGGCCCCAGGACCTCCCACGGCATCCCGCCGAGCGCACCCGTGAAGATCTGTCCGAGCGCCTCGACCTGCGCGTCGGTGGCCGCCTGGTCCACTACGAAGGCAACCTTGCCGTTGCCCTGGTGAATCGCCTTCGGCCAGTCATAAATGCCGGCCCACTTCACGCCGGAAAGCTCCACGTGGCCGCACTTGCCTCTACTGATGTCGAAGCCGATCAAGGCACGACAGCTGCCGTCCTTGGAATTGGGGAATCCACCGAAGACGCAGCCGCAGCCGAAGTCACAGTTGCAGAACTCGTACCCCCGACCCTTGAGGGTCCATTTGGTCTTCGTCGCAGTAGCGGTCGCCATGGCTGGTCCTCCGGTGAACATTGGGAGTTCCACGCTGCCGTCGCACACGGCGGCTGTCAAGCTCAAATCAACCCGTAAGAGAAATCGCACCTGCCAGCGCGTGGGCTGGGCGTTCAGCCGCCCTCTCCTCTGCGAGCCACGGCAGGCGGCTCACCTGCCCAGGCTCCGTTATCCCTCGATCTCCGGTCTCCAATCCCGGGCGAAGCGCTCCACGACCTCCCGAAGCTGCGGGAAGGGCAATTGCCGCGTGTTCAACACAACATGACTCACTCCGGCCTTCCGAAGTGCGCGAAAGCGGGAAATCGTCCGCCCGCGGTCGGACGGCAACCCCGTGCTTACCGTGAGCTCGAGACTCGCTGGATCGCGACCAGCCTTTTCGGCGCGGCGAACGATATTCGCCCAGCCCGCCGCGATCTTCTCAACGTCGCCTCCGACGGCGTGCCAGCCGTCCCCCAAGCGGACTATGCGCTCGAAGCCCGCCTCGCCGCCCCCGATCCAGAGCGGGATCGATCGCCGGATGGGCTTAGGTTCGCAGTAGACCGCCTCGAGCTCATAAAACCGGCCCTTATAACTGAACTCTTTTTCCCGCCAGAGGCCACGCAGTACTTCTATCGCTTCATCGCAGCGGCGGCCGCGCTCCGCGAACGGGACGCCTAACGCCGCGAACTCTTCGCGCCACCAACCCACGCCCAGTCCGACCACAACGCGCCCGTTGGAGAGATGGTCCAAGGTGGCCAGCATCTTCGCTGTCAGCACCGGGTGCCGCATCGGAAGGACCAGGACGCTGAAGCCGAGTTGAACGCGCGACGTGACACCGGCCACGAAAGCCGCTGTCGTGATGGCCTCGAGCCACGGGGCGTCCTTGGGGAACGGGAAGCCGTCCGCCCGATACGGATAGACACTCTCGGAATGCACCGGCATGGCGACATGGTCGGCAACCCACACCGAGTCGAACCCCTCCTGGTCGAGCAATTGAGCCGCAGCGAGCACGTCGTCTCGGGTCGCAAACTGCCCGATGTGCGGGAGATGGAGACCAAATTTCATAGCATGTCCCTCCGGATCGGCCCCAGGTTCAATGCACGAGCCAATGGGGCATACCCGACACCAGCCTCAGGGTCTTTCCCCCATGGGCATTCACCACAGTGCCGGCACCCGGCAAACCAGCTCGAGCGAGAACAGATTCTTGCGACCAGCGATGCACGTCACACCGCCACGTCCGAGAGGCGGATAACCTGTCCAGTAAGCCACGGACCGCCACTACTCAGGAGCAAGCGTACTGCGGCTAACATGTCCCGGAGCGATCCGGCGTCGCGGTCTCCACCCCCAGTCTTCACAAGAACGGCATTCGCGCGAACGCCGCTCGACGCCAGATCGCGCGCCAAAGCGCGTGTGAATTCTGAAAACCACTCTAAATCCGCCTCCGGTCTGCCGGGCACTACTGCTCTCACCACGAACAGCACGTTTCCCCGCCCTTCCTTCCCAAACACATGCCGCGCTGCACGGGCGACAGCTGTCATGTCCGCCGTCGGGGCGTAAAGTGGAAACACTGAATCCTTTCCATTTGCCGGCGTCTCGGAAGCCTCCGACAGGTCGTGGACATACACAAGGGCATCGAGATGTTTGAACTGTGCCGCGGCTTCTCCTAGAATCGGTTCCCATTGCTCCGCATCGCTCAGGATGGCACCGTAGCCGACCGCCTCGCCGCCGATCTCTTGGATCGCTTCTGCCACCTGCCGAGCCGAGGCTTCGCGCCGATCCATTGCCACAATCCGGCTACCCCCTCGCGCAAGGCTGAGCGCCACTGCCTGGCCAAGAGTACTTCCCACTCCGAGCACTGCCACGGTGAGAGCGAGAATTGCATTTTCGTCATCGATTCCGGCCGCAGCCATATGAGCTCGTGTGTCTTGCGAGCCGGCGAGGCCGCGGATAAGATAGTCTGCGAAGCGATGGCCTAATTCGTGAACTGACAGGGGGCCGCTGCGCGAATACCAGTGAGGCAGCCAGTTCATGGCTCCGATGATGATCAGCGAGACGATCTTCGCGTCTATCGCCACGAAGTCGCCGGCGGCGATCCCGTCGGAGATGATGCTCCGGAAGATCTGATCCGCCTCGTCGCGGCGTTCGACGATCTTCTTGCGCTGGGCCGGAGAGAGGATGCTGTTCTGGAAGACGAGGACCGAGGAGAGCGGGACCTTCTCGACGACGGCCACCATGAAGGAGATGATGGCTTGCCGGAGCCGGACCTCGGCGCTCTCCGGCCGCTGCCTGATCTCGCGCAGGTCTTCCACCACCGTGGCAGCGGCCAGCAGGTGCGACTCGAACAGCAGCTCCTGCTTGCTCTTGAAGTAGTGATAGAGCGTCGGCTTCGCCATCCCCAGCTCTCGGGCGATGTCGGCGACCAAGCTCTCGTGGTATCCCTTCTTGCGGAACATTTCGGCCGCCGCCCACAGGATCTTGCTCCTGAGGTGCCGGGTCCGCTGGAGCCGGGTGCTCACGCCGCCATCTCCCGTGCCAGCAAACGCAGGAGTCGCTCGCGGTCCCCCCGGGTGCCGATCGGGTACGGAACGATCCGATCGGCGAGCCCACCGTACCGGGCGGCCAGGCGAGGGACCACCTCCTCCTCGCGGCCGACGATCGCCATTTCCTCCACCATGGCGTCGGTGATCTCGTGGGGCATCGCCTCCCACGAGCCCTCGAGCGACAGCTTCCGCAAACGCTCGGCCGCGTCTCCCCAGCCATGCAGGTCCATGACCGGGCGATACGTGCGTGTCGAGGCATAGAAGGCGACCTGCGCCCGGACGTCCTCGCGCTGTCGCGCCACGGCACGCGCCGTAGCTCCGGCGGCGACGAACGCCGTCACGGCCACCGTGAAGCTCCCTCGGCCGCGACCGGAACGCCGGAGACCCTCTTCCACCTGCGGCGTGATGACGTCGCGAAGGTACGGGGCCGTGTGGAACGGATGGACGTGGAGCCCGTCTGCGACCTCACCAGCGAGCCGGCAGTTGTACGCGTTGACACCGGCCAGGTAGACGGGAATGGGGAACCATGGCAACGGGTCCGGGACGAAGGCCGGCGGCATCAGCGTGAAGCCGTAGTATTCGCCCCGGAAATCCAGCGGCGTCCTGTGCTGCCAGCACTCCCAGATGGCGCGGAGGGCGAGGACCCCTTCCCGGAGCCGCGGCCCCGGGGAGCTCCAGGCCGCGCTGAACCTGCGCTCGATGTGACCGCGGACCTGCGTCCCCAGACCCAGGATGAACCGGCCGCGGCTCGCACGCTGGAGGTCCCACGCCATGTACGCGGTCACCATCGGGCTCCGGGGAAACGCCAGCGCGACCGCGGTGCCGAGGGTGATCCGGAGCGTGGTCGGCGCGGCCACCGCGAGCGGCAGGAACGGGTCGTGCACACCCTCCTGGGTCCAAGCGCCCTCAAAACCAAGCCGTTCCAGCCGGCGCGCGAGCGCCGGGATCTCTTCCAGCGAGGCGAAGGCCAGGGGCGCGTCGAGGCGGAACGGGCGGCTGTCCGGCACGCGGTGCTCCTCACGCCACCGGCGCCCGGCTCGTGAGTACGATCCCGGCCGCGATGAGGGCGGCGCCCACCAGCAGCGGGCCCGTGGGGACCTCACCGAGGAACACGACGCCGATCAGCACGCTGAAGAGCGGGACGAGGAAGAGGAACGTCGAGGCGGCCGCGGGTCCGTGGCGGCGAATGAGCGCTCCCCAGAGTACGAAGCCGAACGCGATGTGGCCGACGGCCAGGTAAAGGAGATCGCCGACGACGACCGGCTGCTCCCCGCCGATCTCCGGGAGAAACACGACGACGAACCCCGAGAACGCGAGCAGGATGCCGAGCACGCGCCCGCCCGTCAGTCGCTCCTCCTGAACCATCCACGGCGACAGGAACGTCACCCAGACCGGCTGCGTGAAGAACAGCACGGTGGCGCGCCCGGCCGAGGTCATTGCCATCCCCAGGTGGAGCAACGCGATGTTGGCCGTGTGCGGCGCGGTGAAGATCGCGAGCGGGAGCAGCACCCCGCCGCGGAGGGGTAGGCGCAGGCGCTCACCGGCGAGCCAGGCGTAGCCCCCGCGCGCCACTCCCGCCGCCCCCGACCGTATCGCGGCCAGGGTGAGCGGCGGGAGCTGGCTAAGCGAGGGCAGGCGGATCGGCTCGATCAGCCCCGCCGCGGCCGCGGCCCGCGTCGTCACGCTAGGCGCGCGGCCCGCGCTGCGGGAGCGGCCGCTCGGGCTCTCCCACGTACTCGGCATCTTCGTCGGGGACGAAGCGCAGCCCCTTCCAGTTCTCGATCTCCTCGATGCAGTGGGCCATGACGCCGGGCAGCACCGAGAGGATGGCGATGCCGGTCATGGCGATGGGAGGCAGGTCCATCTCGTTCATGATGGCGGCCATCATTCCGTCGACGTTGATCGGGATGTTGTCCTTCCCCGTCTTCCGCACGAACGCCTGGTGGATCGCCAGGTAGAGGCGCGTCCGCTCTCCGAGGAACCCGCACTCCTCGGCCACCCGCTTGAGGCTCTCCGCCCGGTAGTCACCCTTCTTGTGGGTGGGATGGCCGAAGCCGGGGATGCGGCGACGCTGGGACACGAACTCGTCCACGACGCGCGCGGCCGTCTCCGCCAGCGACCAGCCTTCCCGCGCCATCCGGGCGTAAGAGTCGTTGATCAGCTCGGCGGCATCGGCCGGCGAGGTCGTCCGGGAGCCAACGGCCAGGATGGCGGCCGCCACGCCCGGCACGAGCTGGGGGTTCCCCGAGACCACGTGGCGGCCGGCGGTGACGGTCACCGCCTCGAACTCGTGGTCGGTGAGGGCGTTGAGCAGCGCATCCAGCATCCGCGCCTCGGGCGCGGTCGGGAGCTTCCCCTTCAGCGTCAGGTAGACGGCCTCGGCGTAGGTCAGCCGCTCGATGATGTCGGCGTGGGAGTAACCCCGAATAATGCAGTGGCCCGGCCAGCGATGGCTGATCCGGGTGCTCCAGCGCGGTGTCTGGCTCATGACGTTCTCCTCAGGATTCCTTCGCGGTCGATCCGCTCTCTCAGGATGCGGATCTGCTCCGCGGTGGGAGGTAGAGTGATCTCGATGCGGGCGGGCACGATGGGCGCGAAACCCGTCTGGTCCAACACCTGCTCCAGCGTGACGCCGGGATGCAGTGACTTGATCCGCATGTGCTTGGTCTCCTCGTGGAAATCGAAGATGCAGAGGGGCGTGATGCAGTAGCGGGGGCCGCCGCCCGGGATGCCGAGCTTGCGGCGGGCGTCGGCGCCACCGTCGCCCCAGCCGAAGGCCGTGACGAAGTCGCACTTCTCGACGAGCACCCGCCGGTCGTGGTTGTTGATGTACAGGTAGTAGCGCTTGCAGTGGCAGCCCTTGTCGCCCGTGCCCACGCCGCCGGGGCCGCGCATCTTCAGATGCCCGTAGTCGGCGCCGATGCCGATGAGGTTGGCGTTGCCGTAGCGATCGATCTGCAGCCCGCCGATGAAGAACACGTCGCGCATGCTCGAGCGCTTGATGTCGTCGATCAGCTGGTTGTGGATGAAATAGGACTCCGCCCACTTGGCCGCCCGGAAGTCGGTGCTGAACTCGAACGGCTCCATCGCCGGCTCGTGGAACAGGTTGGTGCGGGTCATGGACAGGGTGACCCGCATGTTGGGACCGTGAGTGAGATGCGCCAGCAGGACGCCGGCCCGTGGAATCGGCAGATTCGCGCCCACCATCACGCCGATGCCGTCCTCCAGGTCGTTGGCGATGAACGCCGCGACCAGCTCGGGCGTGGTGTACTCTGTCGCGATCGCGTCGTCGGTGCTCCTCATCGCATGGGCCTCCCCGCTCAGTACTCGTAGAGGGTCAACAGCCGCTTGATGCCGACGCGCTCGAGATAGTCGGCGTGGGTCGCGGGCTCCAGCACGTAGCGCTCGAGGTAGGCGCGGAAGGGCCCGTGGTCACCCATGCGGGTGTAGGCCTGGGCCGCCGCCACGTACTCGCGGACGTGCTCGCGGTCCTCGACGTGGAAGCCCGGGCTCGAGTACGGGTGGGCGCCGAAGGGCGCGCGGACCACCGCATCCACCTCCCAGAGACTCGTCTTGAGGGGATCCTTGCGCACCTCCTGGTTGGGGATCACGCGCTCCACCTCGACGATGGTCCGGTCGGAAGCCAGGTGCAGGGCGCGGTCGCCGAACCCGGTGCCGTGGTGCTGCACGTTGCCGTACACGTCGGCGGCGGCGGCGTGGATGAGCGTCACGTCGGGTGTGATGGCCGGGACCGCGATGAGGGTCTCCCCCTTTATCGGATCCCGGAAGATCTTGAGGTCGGGGTTCACCTCCGGGTACGAGGTGCCGACCAGGCCGCGCCACGGGAGAAACGGCAGGAGCTGCGCCGCCGCGCGGAGGCCCACGTAGAAGAGCGCCTCGTCGATCTCCCAGACCTCGATCTCGCCCCGCTCGGCGGCGGCGCGGAAGAAGGGCCCGATCGGCGCCAGCGTCTCGGCGCCCACGTAGGGGCTGATGATCTTGCGCACGCAGCCGGCGCCGATGAGCAGGTCCACATCCAGGCCGGACGACGCCGCGCCGATGACGGTGAGGTCGCGGACGCCGTTGCGGATGATCTGCCGGACCAACGCCATCGGGTGGCTCGAGGTGATGAAGCCGCCGAGGGCCACCGTCATCCCGTCGCGGATCCCGCGGCCCGCCTCCACCTCGTCGAGGAGGAGCGATCGCCGTTCGATCTCCACCTGCTCGGTCATGCCTGGCTCCGCTCGGCGGCGGCGGCGCCGATGCCGCTCCCCCCTCCCGTGACGATGGCAATCCTGCCCTTCAGCCGCATCTCGACTCCTCCCGGCGTGCCCAGAGCGTCTCCTTCACAACCCCAGGTACGCCCGTTTGATGTGCTCGTTGCCCAGCAGCTCCTTGCCGTTTCCGGACTGCACCACCCGGCCGTTCTCCAGGACAAAGGCCCGATCGGCCAGGCGGAGCGACTCCTGGACGTTCTCCTCGATGAGCAGGACGGTGACGCCCTCGCGGACGATCTGCTGGATCGTCTGCAGGATCTCCTCCACCAGGATGGGGGCGAGCCCGAGCGACGGCTCGTCGAAGATGATGAGCCGCGGCCGCGCCATCAACCCGCGCCCGATGGCCAGCATCTGTTGCTCACCGCCCGAGAGCGTCCCCGCGCTCTGCCGTCGCCGCTCCCGGAGCACCGGGAAGAGCGTGAAGACGCGCTCCAGCGTCTCCTCCCGGAAGGCGCGCGCGGGGGAATGGAAGGCCCCGAGGTCGAGGTTCTCCTGTACCGTGAGCGAGGGGAAGATCAGGCGTCCCTCGGGAACGTGCACCAGGCCGAGCGGGACGATTTCGTGCGGCGGCAGGGACTGGATCTCGCGCCCGAGGAATTCCACGCGGCCCCTGAAGGGCGGCACGATCCCCGTGATGGCGCGCACGGTGGTGGTCTTGCCGGCGCCGTTGGGCCCGACGAGGGAGACCAGCTCGCCCTCGGCCACCTCGAACGAGACGCCGAACAAGACCTGGATGTTGCCGTAGCCGACTTCGATGTTCGAGACCTTCAGCATGCGTGTCTCCCTACCGCAGTGTGTGCTCGTCGGTCGTGCGCTGCACCGGCGCGGTTAGGCGCTCCTCGACGGGGGCGTCCAGCGCGGCCACCGGGCGCCGCCAGCGCCCACGGCGGGCCAAGTCGACGATGCCGCGCGGCATGAAGAGCACGACCACGATGATGAGTGCGGCGTAGACGATCCGGCTCAGGCTCGCCGCGCGCGCCGTCGCCAGCGGGATGAACTGGATTCCTTCTTCCAGCCCCGAGAGCGTCGCCGCGCCGAGCACCGGGCCGAGCACGGTCCCCTTCCCGCCCAGGATCGTGCCGAGGATCATCTTCACCACGACGTCCAGCGAGAAGTAGAAGGTCGGGTTGAGGTAGTGGCTGTAGAGCGCGTAGAGGCCGCCCCCGAGCCCGACCAGGAAGGCGCTGATCGCGACGGCCGTCATCTTGCAGCGAAACGTGTCCACGCCCAGGGCCTCGGCCGCCGCCTCCCGCTCGCGCACGGCCATCAGCACGTAGCCCAGCCGCGAGCGCCGGATCCGGGCGGAGATCAGGACGACCAGCGCGAGGAACCCGAGGATCAGGTAGTAGGCGGGAATCTCGCTGCGGAAGAGAAGGTGGCGGGGCGAGGAGACGTACGGAATCTCCAGCCCCATGTTGCCGCCGATGACGTCGAGGCTGAGCGCGACCATCCGCACGATCTCGCTCACCGCCAGGGTGGCGACGGCGAAGTAGATGCCGCGCAGACCGGACTTGAAGCCGAGGGTTCCCACGATGAGGCCGAAGACCATGCTCGTCAGCGCTCCGAGCAGGAGCCCGACGGTCGGGCTCACACCCGCCTTCAGCCAGAGGAGACCCATGACGTACGCGCCGATGCCGAAGTACGCGGCGTCGCCGACGGAGAGGAGACCGGCGTAGCCCCCCACGATGTTCCAGGCGCTGGCGAGAGCGGCGCTCATGGCCGCCAGCGTGACCACGGTGACCACGTAGGCGTTCGGGGAGAGCGGGAGCAGCAGGAGCGCCACCGCCAGCGCTCCCAGGGCCCAGCGGCGGGCCGCGCGCTCAGATCGCGACATCACGTGCGACCTTTGCGCCGAACAGTCCGGCCGGCCGGACCAGCAGGATCACCAGCACGACGAAGAGGCTCAGCGCGTCGCTCAGGACCGCGGAGATGAACACCTGCCCGAGGGACCGGGTCAGCCCGATGGCGAGCCCTCCGACCAGAGCGCCGACGAAGCTGCCCATCCCGCCCAGGACGACGACGATGATCGCCAGGAGCGTGAACTCGAATCCTCGGTCGGGGGAGGCCGGCAGATAGGGAAGCAGGATGCTGCCGGAGGCGGCGCCGATCGCGGAGCCCAGGCCGAAGGTGATCCAGAAGACCGCCCGCACCGGCAGGCCCACCACGCGCGCGGCGAACCGGTCGTCGGCCGTCGCGCGGACGGCGCGCCCCAGCCGCGACCGCCGGATGAAGAGATAGGTCGCAGCGAGCAGGCCGAGCGCCCAGACGAAGGCATAGAGGAGCGACGACCGGAAGAAGGTCCCGCCGAAGGTGATGATGCGGTCCAGGTACCCGACCCTGATGCCCTGGAGGTCCGAGGTGAAGAAGAAGAGGGCGAGATTGGAGATGAGGATCAGGAGCCCGAACGTGAGGATCATCTGCATGTCGTCCGGGGCGTCGAGAATGCGATCGATCAGCAGGCGCTGGACCACGATCCCGAGCAGGAAGAAGGCGGGCAGCACCAAGGCCAGCGACAGGTACGGGTCCACCCCCCCCAGCGTGTAGGCCAGGAACGTCGCGTACATCCCCAGCATCACGAACTCGCCGTACGCGAAGTTCATGATCTTGAGCACGCCGAAGATCAGGGTGAACCCGGCCGCCACCAGGGCGTAGATGCCGCCCATGAGGATTCCGCTCACCAGCGCCTGCCAAACGACCGGCAGATCCGGCACTACGCGCGCGCCTCCCACGCCGGCCACGGCCACACCGGGCTCTTGACGCTGTACTGCTTCGGCCAAACTGCGAAGCGATCGCCCTGCAGCACCTGGGTCATGATTCCGCGGATGGCCATGTTCTTGCCGATCTCACCGAAGCGCACGCCGTCGGGGTTGACGACGTACGAATCGCCCAGCTTGAGGTTCGTCTTCGCGATGGCGTCGCGCAGCTTGTACTTGTCGGTGCTGCCCGCCCGCTCGAGCGCGTCGACGATGACACCCGCGCCGGTGATGCCCATGGAGTTGGCCTGGAACAGCGGCCGCTTGTACCGCGCCTCGTACTTGTCCGCCAGCGGCTTGATCTTGGGGTTCTGGTTCAGGTTGCCTGGGAAGATCGCGACGTTGAAGAAGTACTCCGCCGTCTTGCCGAGTTGCTTCAGGAACTCGAGCGTGTCGCTCCCGCCGGCGGCGCCGATGATCGCCATCGGGTTGAAGCGCAGGGTCTCCGCTGTCCGCATGATGAGGATCGAGTCCTGGACGTAGTTGGCCTGGAAAACGACGTCCACCTTGGCCGCCTTGTACTTGGCGATAATGGTCGAGAAGTCCTGCTGCTTCGCCGAGTAGGAGTAGGTGTCGACCAGCTCCCACGCGCTCTGCTTGGCCACCAGGACCTTGTAGGCGTCGCCGCCGGACTTGCCGAAGTAGGAGTCCTCGAACATGATCGCGACGCGCCGGGGCGCCTTCCCCGTCTCCCCGGCGATGGCGCCGACGAACTCCACGGCCACGTTGCACAGGACGTCGACGCCGGCGTTCATCTGGAAGGTCCAGCGCGGGCCGGCGGCCGGGATGTCCGTCCCCAGGCCCAGGGCGGCGATGTGGATGACCTCTTCCTTCTCCGCGACCGGGGCGAACACGAGGTTGCCCTGGCTCGAGGCCCCGGCGACGATCACGACCGGGTTCATCGACATCGCCTTGCGCAGGAGCTTCTGCTCGACGTCGTGCTTGAACTCGGAGTCGAAGACCTGGTAGCGAATCGTCGCGCCGCCCAGCGACTTGATCCCGCCCCGGGCATTGACCTCGTCGAAGACGAGCTGATAGCCCTGCGAGAGGTGGATGCCCCAGTCCGCCGACGGCCCGGTCAGCCCGGTGACGATGGGGATGAAGATCTCGGCCGCCGCGGCCCGCCGGACCACGGGGAAACCGAGCGTAGCGGCGGCCGTACCGGCTGTCGCGATGGCTCCTCCGAGGAACCGCCGCCGGCTCACCGGCCCCAGTGTGGGGGAAGTGCTGTCGTGATCCATGGTGTGCTCCTCCGTTCCGTCTCCGGTCGGTTCGCTACTCGAAGGCCGACATCCGCAGTGCCGGCTGGTCGTACTTCCGCTCGAACTTCATGCTGGTCGCGTAGTCCACCACGCGCTTGCGCGCCAGCAGCGCGTCGACCGTCGCGAGACGCCTCGGCACGGAGACCGTCGGCGTGGCCGTGAAGGCCAGGGCGTCGGCGCCGATGGCCAGCCCGTACTCGACGAGCCTGGCGCGCGAGACGTAGGGGCCCGTGTGGGTGCCGAGGTAGCAGGCGCCGGTCTTCTCCCTCGGCACCCCGGTCATGGCCAGCGCGCGCCGCCCGGCCTCGGCGGCATAGGTGATGACGTCCTCGTCGGGGCCCACCACGCCACGCTCGCTGATCTGGAGCGACTTGACGCCACCGAAGTTGGTGTTGAGCCAGACCTCGTTGACCCGATCCACCGGCAAGCGGTGGTACGGCAGGCTCACACCGTACGCGACGAGACCCTCATGCATCGCTTCCCTCCACCGGGCGGAATTTGAACCCGTAGAGCACGTTGCCGTGCGAGTGTCATGTTTTCTCCTCGAGGCGCGACTACTTCGCCGACTTGCCTCCGTCGATGAAGAGGGCGGCGCCGGTGACGTAGGCGGCCGCGTCCGACGCCAGGTAGATGACGGCCCCGATCAGCTCGTCCGGTCGGCCGGCGCGCATCATCGGCACGGTCGAGCGGACCATCCGTTCGCCGTAGGGCGTGTCCAGGAACTTGCTATTGAGGTCAGTCCGGATCCAGCCGGGACAGACGGCGTTGACCCGAATGCCGTGACGGGCCCACTCGATCGCCATCGTCTTGGTCAGCGTGAGGAGCCCACCCTTGCTCGCCGTGTAGGCGCCGAGCCCGGCGGCGCCCCGCACCGAGTTGTAGGAGGCGACGTTGACGATCGCGCCGCCGCCGCGAGTCACCATAACGCGAGCGATCGCCTGGCTCAGCAGGAAGGCGGCCTTTAGGTTCGTGTCGAGCACCCGGTCCCACTCGCTCTCGGTCAGTTCAAGGAGCTCCGTCTCCGGCAGCACGGCGGCGTTGTTCACCAGGATGTCCACGCGACCGAAGTGGTCGAGCGCCGTCGCCGCCACCGCCCTGACCTCCTCGCCGCGGGAGAGGTCGGCGCGGATGGCGAGAGCCTGCCGCCCGCCCGCCTGCGCCTCGGCCACGGTCTGCTCGAGGTCGTCCATCGTCCGGCCGGCCACGGCCACGTCGGCGCCGGCGCCGGCCAGCCCCAGCGCGACCGCCTTGCCGAGCCCGCGGCTTCCCCCGGTGACCAGCGCGACCCGACCGTCGAGCCGGAAGAGGTCGAGCCCCTTGCCGCTCCCCCCGCTCACGCGTCCGCCTCCTCCGGCGCCACACCGTGGTCGAGGAGGAACTGGAGAAGCTGGTCGGCGACCAATTCCACCGGCCCCTCCACCACCTCGGTCTGCTTCGGCTTCGCGCCACCGAGGAGGAGGAGCTGAATCCGCTCCTCCGCCGGGAGATCGCTGCTCGGCGTGAAGATCCGCTTGGGTCGGGGGCGGGGCGGCCCGAGGCCTACCAGGCGAGGCTGCGGCGCGGCGCTTCGAGGCGGCCGGCTCTTCACCACCTCGACGGCGGCCGAATGAGCGGCCACCCACGCCGGCAGTCCCGGCTCCTCCAGCGGCTCCGCCTCCGGGGCGATGGCGAGGACCGAGGGAAGCGGGACCTCCAGCACTTCCCTGCGGCCCGCGACGCCGAGCCGTTCCACCGCGAGCGACGCGGTGCGGCCGTCGCGGTCGACGCTCACGACGCTCGAGACGTGGGGCCATCCCAGCAACGCCGCCACCGCCGGCCCGACCTGGCCCCCGTGATGCGAGCCCGCCTGCGCGCCGCAGAGCACGAGGTCGGGCGAATCCTCCTCGAGGACGGCGGCCAGCGCGGCCGCGGTCGCCAGCGGGGAAGCGCCCAGCACGTCAGCCTCTCGCTCGACGCGAAGGGCCCGATCGGCGCCCTGGGCGAGCGCCGCGCGCAGCGCCGGCTCTGCGCCCGGCGGCCCGAGGGTGAGCACCGTGACGATGCCGCCCCCCGCGCCGGCGCGGAGCCGCGCCGCGATGGCCGCCGCCGCCAGATCCGCGGGGTTGGCCACCCACGCCAGCTCCGCGGCGTCCGGGACACCGCCGAGGCCCGGCCCCACCGGGCACCCCGGGTCCACCATCGACTTCACCAGCACCATGATGCGCACCGCGACGTGCTCCCGCTCAGGCCCGCTCGTTCCACTTCGGAACCGGCCACACGAGGCGACTGGTGGCGATCGAGTCCGGCCACACGATGCGCTTCTGCCCTTGGAGGATCTGGATGACGGGCGCGATCAGGCGGACGTTGTCCCCCGCCTGGTTGAACTTGATCCCGTTCGGCTCCACCACGAGCCGGTCGCCGATCTTGAGGTCCGTCTGCGCCAGCGCCTCCCGCACCGCTTCCCGATCCGTGCTCTTCGCCCGCTCCAGCGCGTCGACGACAGCGCTCACCGCTCCCAGCGCGTTGGCCGACGAGTCCTCCAGGTCGTAACCGAACCGCGCCTTGAAGCGCTCGTTGACCTCGCGGATCTTTGGCACCCCCGTGAGATCGAGGGGGAAGCGGTCGACCGAGATCGCGTACTCGGCGTCCTTCTGGAGCGCGTTGACGAACTCGGGAGTGTTGTAGCCGCCCGGCTGGCCGGTGAACGCCATCGGATTGTAGTCGAGCGTCTTGGCGTTCTGGTAGATGCGGACGGCATCCTTCGGGTAGTTGAGCCCCATGACGACATCCACGCCGTCAGCCTTGTATTTCGAGAGGAGCACCGTGAAATCGTCCTGGGCCGGGGCGTACATCGTCTTGCTGTGCAGCTCGATCTTGGCGGCGCGGACCCAGTCCTCGTACGTCTTGACGGCTCGTTCCCACCCCTGGAGCGCCAGGATCGCTGCCATCTTCGGCCGCTTGCCGGTCTTCTCGATGGCCCAGCTGAGGAACTCCCCGAGGGATCTCGCGTAGAAGTCGCCGGCCTTGCCGGTCACGCGGAAGCTGTACTTGAGTCCCCGCTCCGTGATCTCGTCCATCGTAGAGTTCACGACCACCATGGGCACCCGGTGCCGCTCGGACACCTGGGTGCCGACCATCGTCGCCGGGCTCATGATGTTGCCCAACACCGCCACCGGCCTGTGCTCGAGGATGAGCTTCTCCATGAGCGTCCGCGTCAGGTCGACCTTGGTCTCGTTGTCGTAGGTCACGAGCCGGAGTCGGGCGCCGCCGAGGGCCTTGACACCTCCCTGCCGGTTGAACTCGTCGACGGCGAACTTCGTCCCGTCGAGCGACTTGGTGCCCCAGGTCGCCCCGGGGCCGGTGAGAGTGGCAACCCAGCCGATCACGATCTCCTTGGGCTGGGCGGGGCCGAGGGCGGGAACCCCGCCGATCGCGGTCCCGGCGGCGACGGCCGTCGAGGTCTTGAGGAATGTTCGCCGCGTCATCGTTGCTGTCGTGCTATGCATGTGCGCCTCCCTGTTGTCCCGGATCTGGGTCATGTGAGTCGATAGGCCACGCCGAAGCCGCCGCGCGGGTGGTTCCACCGAACCGCGCCACACGGGCAGATCGCTTGGCAGCTCCCGCACTCGATACACGTCTGGTACGAGAAGGACATCGTGCCACCGTTCTGCTCGAAGCAGCCGGCCGGGCACACCGTGAGACACGGGCGTGTGGGGCAGGCCTGACAACGGCTCGTGTCGACGAGGATGTGCGCCGTCCCGTCGACGCGGTAGCGCAACCCGTCGAGACGCTGCGCCGTGCCCCTCACCGCCACCCCCACACCAGGCGGGCCGCCACGCGACCGAGGCGAGCTGCCGAAACCCCCTCGCGCGTGGCAAGGCGAAGGGCGTGGCGGAGCCCGACGGGCGGGCCGTCGCCCACGGACACGAATCGGCGCGCGGCTTCCCACGCCACCTCCGGGAGCGCCGCGTAGAGCTCGGGCGCGCGGAGTGCGGCCTCGACCCTTCGCCCCGCATCGACGTGCGCTGTCACACCGAGTCGGGCGAGCTCCGCCCGGTAGGCCCGCTCCAGCGTCGTGGCCGAGAAGTCCCGAGCCCGATGGGCGGCCACTGCCGCCACGCCCGCTGCCGCTCCGGAGGCCATCGCCAGGTTCGCTCCCTCGTGCGTCACCCCCCGGGACACGAGGAGACCGGCCGCGTCCCCGGTGAGGAGCAGACCGTGACTGGCGAGGCGGGGAACGAGGTCGGCGGCGCCGAGGGGAAGGAGGTGCGCTCCGTACTCGAGCGGCTCCGCTCCCCGCAGCCACGGGCTCACCGCCGGGTGAGCCTCGAACGCCGACAGCAGTTCCTCCGGCGTGACGCCGGCCGCCGCCAGCTGATCGAGGCGACAGATGACGCCCACGGAAAGGCTGGCGTGATTGGTGTAGACGAAGCCGCCTCCCTGCATTCCGCGCGTCGGGTGGCCCACCGCTTCCAGCGCGACGCCTTGCCTGTCGCGGACGCCGAACCGCTCCTCGATCACGCCTGGAGCGAGGGCGAACACCTGCTTGACGCCGAGCGCCAGCGCCGAGAGCGGGAAGTCGGGGCGCGCTCCGGCACGGCGCGCGACAACCGAGTTCACGCCGTCGGCCCCGACGACGATCGGCGCGAGCGCCCGCCCGTCGCGGCGGCGCGTCTCGACGCCGACGACGCGCCCGTCCTGGATGACCACATCGTCGACGACGGTGGCGGGGACCAGGACGGCGCCGGCAGCGCGCGCTTCCTCGGCGAACCAGCGATCGAAGGGCGGTCGCCTGACGGTGTAGGCGTCGGCCGCGTCGGTGGCACCGATCTGGAGCGTGAGGCTCCCCTCGTCAGTCAGGAATGCGAACGCCCGGCGCACCACGTGCCGCTCGAGCGGTGCCCGATCGGCGAAGTCGGGAACCAGCGCGGCCAGCGCGTGGGTGTGGAGGATGCCGCCGAAGACGTTCTTGCTCCCGACGGTTTCGCCACGCTCGAGGAGCAGCACGTGGAGGCCCGCTCGAGCCATCACCAGCGCAGCTGCGGCGCCCGCCGGCCCGGCGCCCACCACGATGGCGTCCCAGCCGCGTGTCATCTCGCGACCCCGGTGAATCGGGTTGGCCGAACCGTCTTCCGGGCGTGGAGCCCGGCGATCACGCGAGGGAGGATCGCGCGGGCATCACCGACGAAGCCGACGTCGGCGACGCGGAAGATGGGCGCGGATCGGTCCGTATTCAGCGCGACGACCACACCCGCGTCCTTGATGCCCATCGTGTGGTGGATCGCGCCGGAGATGCCGCAGGCGACGTAGATCCGGGGCGCCACCGTCTTCCCCGTTTGCCCGACCTGGAGCTCATACGGGAGCCAGCCCGAGTCCACGACCGGGCGCGTGGCCGCCACCGCTCCGTAGAGACACTGGGCCAGCTCGCGAACGAGCGAAACCCCCTCGGGCCCGCCGACGCCTCGCCCGGCGCCGACCACGACGTCCGCCTCGACCAGCGGAACGTCCTCGGGGGCGAGCCGGCGGATCCCCACGCGACGCAGGCGAGGCGGGGACAGCGACGGCGACGCGTCGACCACGCGCGTTGGAGCACCGGCGCGTCGCTCGCTCTCGGGCTCGGGGAGACGCTGTGGACAGAGGGTGGCCACGATCCGGGCCGCCGCCGGGAACGCGAGCGTAGCCTGGAGACGGCCGCCGAGGACGAGTCGGGCGAAAATCGGCTGGCCATCGTCACCGACCTCGACGTTGACGCAGTCCGCGACGAGACCGGCGCCGAGAGCCACGGCAAGCTGCGGTGCCAGGTCACGTCCGGTCGGTGTGGCGGCGAGGAGCACGAGGTCGTCCGCTCCCGACACGAGCATACGGAGCGCCTCCACCCACGGCCGCGCTTCATACGGCGACAGCACCGAATCCCGAACGACGTGGAGCGCGCCGGGCGTCGCGACGGCCATCCGGATGACTGCGCGGTCGAGCGCAGCACCAGGTGTCCCCATCAGGAGAACGTCGCATCGCGTCCGCATGAGCCCGGCGAGGCGCTCGCCCTCGGCGACGAGCCCCAGGCGGATCCGCTCGGGGACGGCATCGTCCGCCTCCGCCACGACCCAGACTCCCCGGGACCCTGCGCTCATCCTTCCTCCCTAGAGGGCCCGCGCGGCACGGTGGCCTTCGAGGATCGCGTGCGCCACGGTCCGGGGGGCGGTGGCGTCACCGACCACATGGACCTCGGCGATGCCGGCCTGCCGCAGCCGAGCCACCAGCCCGTCCTCTGCCACGTCATCGGGCACGATGACCACGGCGTCCACGCCTTCGATCGAGCGCGTCTCGTCGCTCCACACCTCCCCGAGCGTCACGGTGCCGTCGCCCACCGCCCGCAGCACCGACTGCGGCGTGAGAACGATTCCCTTCTGAGCGGCGCGCTGGACGAAGCCGAGGAGGCTCGAGCCGTTGAGGTCGAAGCCGACGTAGGGCAGACGCGAGACCACTTCGACGTGGTACCCCTGGTCCGCGAGCCACTCCGCGGTCGCCAGGGACTCCCAGCCGGTCCGGCCGCTGTCGATCACGACGACAGAGCGGCCGGGGACCTTTTCGCCGGCGAGCACGTCGTGAACGGTCATGACCGGTGTGGTCTCGGTACCGGTCACGCGCACGGGCCCTGGCCGCGCTCCCGTAGCCACCACGACGACCTCGGGATCGGCGGCGAGCACCACGTCGACGGTCGCTTCCTTCCCCACCACCACCGTGACGCCGAGTCGGCTCGCCTCGCGCTCGAGGAAGCGGACGATGCCCCCGAACTCGGCGCGGAGCGGCGGCGTGGCGGCGAGGCGGACCTGGCCGCCCAGCACGCGTTCGCGCTCATAGAGGCTCACGCGGTGGCCGCGGAGCGCGGCAACCCGGGCTGCTTCCAGTCCCGCCGGCCCGCCGCCCACCACGACGACCCGCCGGGGTCGTGCCGTCGGTCGCAGCGTCCCGTGGCCCAGCTCCTCTTCGCGCCCGGCCGCCACATTGTGGATGCACGCGAGATCGCCGCCGCGGTAGAGACGGCCGATGCACTCCTGGTTGCATGCCACGCACGGGCGGATCTCCTCGCCGCGCCCCGCCCGCGCCTTGGCCGGCCAGTCGGGATCGGCGATCAGGCCCCGACAGATCGCGACGAGGTCCGCCTGCCCCTCGGCCAGCACCCGCTCGGCCTGGACCGGATCGTTGATCCGCCCGGTCGCGATAACCGGCTCCCGCACGCTCTCGCGCAGGGCCGCGGCGTACCCCACGAATGCGCCTGGCGGCACGTGCATGTCGGGGATCATCAGCGCGTAGGAGAGTCCGTGGTTGCCGACGCTGACGGACAGCACGTCCATCAGCCCCCAGCTCGACACGGCCGCCGCGATCTTCGTGGCGTCCGCCAGCGTGAGCCCTCCGGTCGTGAACTCGTCGGCACTGACGCGCACACCGAGCGCGAAGTCCGGCCCGCACGCGCTCCGCACGCCAGTGAGGATCTCCCGGAGGAATCGCAGGCGGCTCTCCAGCGAGCCGCCGTACGCGTCCTCGCGCTGGTTGCTGAGCGGCGAGAGGAACTGGTGGATCAGGTAGCCGTGCCCGGCGTGGATTTCGGCGCCATCGAAGCCGGCCTCTCTGAGGTGGGTGGCGGTGCGGACGAAGCCCGCCACGACGTCCTGGATCTCCTCCACGCTGAGGGCGTGAGGCAGCTGGTAGCTGGCGGGTCCACGGAGGGCCGATGGGGCCTGCGCCGCCTGCTCCGTGAAGAGCCCGGTCGCCATGTCGCGACCGCAGTGCCAGAGCTGCCCCATGATCCGGGTCCCGTGGGCGTGCACGGCCTCGGCGATCCGGCGAAAGCCGGGCACGCACTCGGGATCGAAGCCCCACACCACGCGCTCGAACGACGTGCTCGCCGGGTGCACCGCGGTGATCTCGGTCACGATGAGCCCCACGCCGCCTCGGGCGCGCTCCGCGTAGTAGCGGGCGTGCCGCTCCGTCGGGTGATGGGCCTTTCCGAAGCCGGTGAAGTGGGCCGGGAACACGATGCGGTTCGGCACGGTCAGGCGGCCGATCCGGATCGGCGAGAAGAGGAGCGAGGGCGCCGCGCTCATGGCGTCTCCAGCAGACGGCCGTAGCCGCGCACCGGCTCGCCGACGCCGACGGCGCGCAGGATCGCCCACAGCGTGGCGGTCAGCGACGTCACCACGGGCCGGCCGAGATCGCGCTCGAGCGCGCCCGCCACCAGGTGGGATCTGAGCGCGATGCAGGACATCAGGAGACCATCGGCGCGATCGACCCACGCCCCTCGCGCGATCCGGTAGATCTGCCCGGGGGTGGGATCGTGAAGGCCGACGGGGTCCGCGATTCCCATGGCGACGCTCCCGGAGAGCTCGAACCCCTCCCCCTCGAGATAGCGGGCTTCGAGCTTTTCCAGCTCGGCGGTGTACGGCGACACGACCACGGGACGCCGGATTCCGAGGTGACGCAGGGCTTCGACGATGGCGCTCATCGTCGTCAGCGCGCGCGTCCCGGCCGCCTGGCGGATCTCCGCGGCCACCTCCCGATCGTGGGCAGGACCCTGGACGAAGGAGCCGGCCGTGCAGCAGTACGCGATCAGGTCGACCCGCGCCGTCGCCAGGTCGCGGGCGGCGTCGAGGACCCGCGCGGCCATCTGCTGCACTCCTTGCACGTCAGCGGCGCCCGTGAGCGTCAGGCGCGCCGCGTGGAACGTGACGCCTTCGGGAGCCAGACGCGGCAGCGCGGTCTCCACGAGGAGGTTGGTGCTGGGAACGATCACTCCCACGCGGGCTCGCCAGCCGAGGACGTCCTCGCGCCACATGCTGTCCTCCATCGCTAGTCCCTCCGCTCCCGGTCCCAGGTCGCGGCCGTCATGCCGTCGGCCTTCAGGAGATGCTTCTGGATCCGCTCCGAGGGGGTCTTGGGCAGAACGTCGCGCGCCTCGAAGTAGCGCGGGACGGCGAAGCGCGCCACGCGCTCGCTCAAGAACACCGCCAGCTCTTCGAAGGAGGCGCGCTCGCCGGGCTTGAAGACGACGACCATCTTGACCTCCTCCTCGCCGAGGTCCGATGGCACGCCGAAGGCAGCCGACTCCAGCACGGCGGGGTGCGTGTTCAGCATGGCTTCGAGCTCGAAGGAGGAGATGTTCTCGCCGCGCCGGCGGATCACGTCCTTCTTGCGATCAACGAAGTAGAGGTGGCCGTCGGCGTCGACGTAGCCCATGTCGCCCTGGTGCCACCAGAGATTGCGGAAGGCCGGGACGGTCTCCTCGGGCTTGCCCCAGTAGCCGACCAGCATCGTGTGGGGGACGCGCGGACGGAAGAGGATCTCGCCGACCTGACCCGTCGCCACCTCCTCGTCGTTCTCGTCGGCGATCCGCATCTCCCAGTACTCGCCGACGACCTTGCCGCAGGCGCCCGGGGGATGGCCCTCGGGCGACGAGTAGACCGGGACTTGGATCTCGGTGGAGCCGAAGCCGGTGAGGAGCGTGACGCCGAATCGCTCCTCGAACCCCCGGTGGACCGACGCGAGCAAGGGCACGCCGAGGCCGACGCGGGCCGGATGGGCACGGTCGTCGAGCCGCGGCGGCTGCTTCATCAACATGCTGAGCACCGACCCCGAGTAGATGAACGCCGTGCACGCGTGCTTACGCATGTCGTCCCAGAAGCGGCTGCCGCTGAACCGCTCGACGAGCGCGATGGAGTTCCCGGTGACCAGCGCCGGCAAGGCCGTCATCGCCTGCGCGGTATTGTGATAGTACGGCAGGCAGGAGTACACCACCTCCTCGCCCGGGCGGTAGCCCATCTGGCGGGCGATCATCTGGGCGAAAAAGATCTGGTGATGGTGGCTCAGCATCACGCCCTTGGACGGGCCCGTCGTCCCCGAGGTGTGGAGGATCGCGCTCAGGTCCGTGTAGTGCACCGACACGTCGGGCTCGCCATCGGAGGCGTCGGTGAGCTGCTGGTGGGCGCACGTCCGGAACCGGAGGCCGGTGGGATCGTCCTCGCGGCCGCTCGGATCCCAGATAATGACCTCCTCGAGCGTGCGGAGATCGCGCTCGACCGCCTTGAGCGTGCCGAGCAGGTCGCGGTGGATGAGGAGGCGCCGGGCGCCCACGTCGTTGATCGCGTACGCCAGACCCGGGCCGCGGAAGTTGGTGTTGACCGGGACCTCGATGGCCCCCGCCTTGTTGATGCCGAACCATGCGAAGAGCGTGTCGGGATGGTTCGGCAACATGAAGCACACGGGCTCGCCATGCCCGACACCGAGCGACCGGAGCCCGTTGGCGACCCGGTTGGCCCGGCGGTTGGTCTCGGCGAAGGTGTAGGCCTGGCTGCCGAAGAAGAGGTAGGGGCGATCGGCCGCGGTCCGCGCCTGGTCGACCAGCACGCTCCCGAGCACCGCCGACTCTCGCTCGTAGCGCATCGCCCGTCTCTCCTCGCTCACAGCGCGCGACCCAGCACGTGCCCCTCGCGGATCGCCTCGGTGATGCGTCGGGGAGCCACGCAGTCGCCGATCGTGTGGACCCGCACGCCGGCCGCGCTGAGCGCGTTCGCGAGCCCGACGCACGCTTCCTGGTGGGGGACGCGGATCAGCGTGTCGACGTCCTCGAGCACCGTGGGTCGACCGGAGAGGACATGTGCCGCCACCACCTGCCGTTCGCGCACCTCGCGGATCGTGTGGCTCGTGATCCACCTGGCGCCGCGGGCGCGAAGGCGCCGGAAGAGGTTCGGCGCGCTCTCGGCCGGGATCTCGGGGCCGGCCGCCAGCAGCGGCGTCACCACCGTGACCTGCCGGCCCCGCTCGGCCAGGAACTCCGCCGTGCCCCAGCACTGCCAGAAGCCGACGCCCTCGTCGGTGAGCACCACGCGGCGCCCCGCGCGCTCGGGATCCTCCAGCGCCTCCCACACGGTGAGCTGCAGGGGGGCGCCGTTGGCCGGCGCCGGGGCGGGCCGCGGCTCCGAGCCCGTGGCCAGGACGACGACGTCGGGCGCCTCGCGCTCCACGAGCGCCGGCGTCACCTCAGTTTCCAGCCGGACCTCGACGCCGAGCTTGCGGACCTGGGTCTCGAGGAAGCGGATCACCTCGCCGAGCTCCGTGCGGGTCGGCACGCGCGTCGCGATCCGCACCTGACCGCCGAGGGCCACCCGCCGCTCGCACAGCACGACCCGGTGCCCGCGCAGGACCGCGATGCGGGCGCACTCCATGCCCGCGGGGCCGCCGCCCACCACCAGCACGGACCGCGGCCGCTCCGCGCGACGGAGCGTCCCCGCGCCCAGCTCGCGCTCGCGTCCCACCGCCGGGTTCTGGATGCACGAGATCCCCCGGCCCCGGAAGTGTGTACGGCACTCCTGGTTGCACGAGGTGCAGATCCGGATCTCCTCGAGCCGTCCCTCGCGCGCCTTGAGCGGCAGTTCCGGATCGGCGATGAGCGCGCGGCACATCGCCACGAGGTCGGCGTGGCCATCGGCGAGGATCTGCTCGGCCTGCACCGGATCCTTGATGCGCATGACCGTCGCCACCGGCAGGCGCACCGCCTCCTTGATCCCGGCCGCGAGGGGCACGAGCGCCCCCGGCGGGACGGTCATGTCGCCGATCATCACGTCGTGGACGGTGTAGTTGCCGACGCTGACCGAGAAGTAGTCGAGCGCGCCCGTCGCCTCGAGCCGCCGGACGATCTCCTGCATGTCGCGGAGGGTGAGCCCGCCCGGCGTGAGCTCGTCGCCGCTGATCCGCATCCCCACCGCGAGGCCCGGGCCCACCTCCCGGCGGACCGCGCTCACGACCTCGAGCGCGAACCGGAGCCGGTTGTCGAGCGAGCCGCCGTACTCGTCCTCGCGCTGGTTGCTCCACGGCGAGAGGAACTGCTGGATCAGGTAGCCGTGGCCACCGTGGAGCTCGATCCCGTCGTACCCCGCGGCCTTCATGTGGCGCGCCACGGTGACGTAACCCGCCACGACCTCGGCGATCTCGTCCCGCGTCATCGCGTGCGGCATCTCGCGGCTGACCGGGCACGGGATGGCCGACGGCGCCCACAGCGGCAGGCCCGAGAAGAATCCGTCGCTCTGCCGCCCGCAGTGCCACACCTGGCCGAAGACCTTCGCCCCGTGCTCGTGGATGCGCTCGGCGACACGGCGGAAGCCCAGGATGACCTTCGGGTCGTAGCCGAGGATCACGTTGTCCATCGGCCGCGACGTGGGATGGACCGCGGTGATCTCGGTGACGATCACCCCGACGCCGCCGCGGGCCCGCTCGGCAAGGTAGGCGGCCAGGCGCTCGCCGGGGACGTTGTCGTCCGCGAACATCGTGCCGTGGGCCGGGAGGAGGATCCGGTTCGGGACCGTCACGGGCCCGATCCGGAGCGGGCTGAAGAGATGCGGGAACTCGCGACTCATCGCGCCACCCCCGTCGTCCGCCGGAGCCGGTACCCGGCCGCCTCCCGATCCCACGTCGCCGGCGTGATCCCCTCGTCGCGGAGCGTGCGTTTCTCCACGCGTTGCGTCGGCGTGAGGGGAAGCGCGGGACGCACCTCGACGTAGCGGGGGACGGCGAAGTACGGCAGGTGCTCCTCGCAGTGGGCCAACAGCGCTGCCGGGTCGAGGCCGGCGCCCTCGCGCAACACGAACACGACCTTCACCTCGTCCTCGCCCACGTCGGAGGGAACGGCGAACGCGGCCGAGGTCAGCACCGACGGGTGGAGGTTCACCACGCTCTCCACCTCGACGGACGAGATGTTCTCGCCGCGGCGCCGGATCACGTCCTTGATCCGGTCACGGAAGTGGAGGAAGCCGTCCTCGTCGATGACCGCGGCGTCGCCGGTGTGGAAATATAGATTTCGCCACGCTGCCGCCGTGGCCTCGGGCTGGCCGTGGTAGCCGAGGAACGTGATCCAGGGCTCCCGCGGCCGGAGCACCAGCTCGCCCATGACGCCGCGAGGCACTTCCCGGTCCTCCGCGTCCACAATCCTGACGTCGTAGGACGGCAGGATGCGGCCCGCCGACTCCGGCCGCGGGTTGCCGGGCGGCGTGAAGGCGACCATCGACGCTTCGGTGGAGCCGTAGCCGCTCACGAGCTCCACCCCGAAGCGCGCGCGGAAGTCACGGTACACGTCGGCGGGCACCGGGACGCCGAAGCCGACGCGCAGGTGGTGGCTTCCCTCGTCGGGCCGCGCCGGCTGCTTGAGGAGGATGGCGAGCATGGAGCCGATGAAAATCAGCACCGTGCTGGCGCTCTCGCGGACCTCGCGCCAGAAGTGGTTCGCGCTGAACCGCTCCACCATCGCCACCCGCGCGCCGACCTGCAGCGCGGGATAGGCCAGGAGGGCCTGGGCCATGTTGTGGAAGTACGGAAGGCACGAGAAGACGACGTCGTCCCCAGTCATCCCCACGTGGGTCGTCACGTTGCGGGCCAGGACGAACTGGTGGCGGTGGCAGAGCATCACGCCCTTGGAGAGGCCGGTCGTGCCGGAGGTGTGCATGATCGCCATCACGTCCTGGGACCCGACCTCGACGTCAGGCTCCCGGGCCGGGCCCTCGAGCAGCTCGGCGAACGGGACCGCCGGGAAGGGGAAGCCCGAGGGGACGGCGCCGGCGTCGTGGCGATCGAAGACGATCACCTCGGCGATCGAGGGAACGTGCTCCGCGACGCGCGCAATCTCCTCCAGGTACTCGCGTCCCGCGATCAGCGTGCGGGCGCCGATGTCGCCGAGCACGTGGACCAGGCTCTGACCCCGGAGGGCCGTGTTCACGGGCGCCTCCACGGCACCGAGCTTCGAGAGCGCGAACCAGGTGATGAGGAGCTCGGGGACGTTGGGCATCATGAGGCCGACGACGGTCCCCTTGCCCACCCCGCGCGCCGCGAGCCCGTTCGCCACCCGGCACGCGATCTCGTTCATCGCCCAGTAGCTCCATTGCCTTCCCGCACAGGTGAGAAACGCCCGGTCCCCGAGGCGCTCCGCCTGCTCGGCGAGGACGCGGCCGAGGGTATCGGGCGCGGACGCGCGGCTCACCGCGGGCTCCCCACGGCCGCTTCAGAGGGTGAGAAGACCTTGACCGCCGCTGTCAGGTCCGATTGCCCGAGCCCCTGGTCCCGGGCCGCCGCATAGACCTGACGGGCGGCGGCCATCATCGGGAGCGGCACGTCGACGGTGGTGGCGAGGCGGAGCGCGAGCTCGAGGTCCTTGAGGACGGTGTCCACTGTGGCGAAGATCCGCTGGTCGCGGCCGAGGATCCTCGGCACGTGCGTCCGCACCATGAAGGAGTCGGCCGAGCCGGCCTGGAAGAGCCCCGACAGCCGCTCGGGGTCGAGTCCGAGGCAAACACCGAGGCGCAGCGCCTCCTCGATGAGGGGCAGCTCGCTCAGCGCCTTGAGGTTGTTGACGATCTTGGCCGTCATCCCGGCGCCGAGCGGCCCCATGTGCAGGACGTCGGAGGCGACGGCCTCCAGCACCGGCCGTACCGCCGCGAGCGTGATCGCGTCGCCGCCCACCTGGAGCAGCAGCGTCCCCGCCTCCGCGGCCGGGACGCCGCGGCTCATGGGCGCATCGAGCATCCGCACGCCGCGGGTGGCGAGAACGGCCGCGCAGCGGCTGACGACGTCGGGGTGGTTCGTCGTCATGTCGACGACGATGCTTCCCGGCCGCGCGCTGGACGTGATCTCGCCCGGTGAGATGACGAGCGCCTCGACCTCGCTCGCACCGGGCACGACGAGCAGGACGACGTCCGACCGAGCGGCCAGCTCACCCACGCCGGCGGCTTCGATGGCGCCTTGGGACGCCAGCGCCGCCACCGGCTCGGGGTTCCGGTGTCCCGCCACGACGACGGGAAAGCCGTGGCTCAGGAGATTGCGCGCGAGGAGGTAGCCCATGCGCCCGACACCGACGACACCGACCACCGGCTTCTCCTCGCTCGGCGCCATCAGATGGCTCTCCCGGCGAGGTGGCCTTCGTACACCGCGTCGAGCACGCGGCGCGGAGCCAGGCAGTCGCCCACCACGTGGAGCTCGGGAACGCGGCCCTTGAGCGCGCGGGCCAGCTCGTTGCGCGCCCGGCTTCCCATGGCCAGCACGACCGTGTCGACGGCGCCGATGGTTCCCTTGGCGTTCGTGAAGAGGTCGAGCGTCCTGACGGAGTCGGGCAGGATCTCCGTCACCACCGTCGCCGGATGGAACGCCACGCCGCGCTTGCGGAGGCGACCGTAGAGCGGGCCGAGCGAGGTCGGATTGATATCCATCCCCGCGTGGAGCAGCCGGCTCACCACGTCCACGCGCTTCCCCTGGGCGGCCAGGTACTCCGCGACGCCGAGGCCTCCCCAGTCGTGCAGGTCATCCACGAGGACCACGCGCTCGCCCAGCGCCCGGCCGTTACTGAGAACGTCCCACACGGTGAGGACGTGAGAAAGCACGACGCCCGGCACCTCGGCCACGTCGGGACGAACGGGTGTGTAGCCGGTCCGGACGGGGACCGAGCCCGTCGCCACGACCACGGCATCGGGCGCGTGACGGAGGACGTCATCGGCGCCGACCGTCGTGCCGAGGCGGACTTCGCAGAGTTGACGCACCTGCCGCTCGAGCCAGCGCACCAACCCTTCGAACTCCTGGCGGCTCGGGAGCCTCGCGACCAAGAGCGCCTGACCACCGAGCGCGTCCGCAGCCTCGACCAGCGTCACCTCGTGCCCACGCAGGGCGGCGACGCGCGCCGCCTCCATCCCGGCCGGGCCGCCGCCCACCACCAGGACGCGCCGGCGCCGCGAAGCCTTCGTGAGCGTGCCGATCCCGAGCGTCGCCTCGAGCCCCACCGCCGGGTTCACGGTGCAGCTGATGGGGGCGTGGCGGATCTCGCGGCCGATGCACCCCTCGTTGCAGGCGATGCAGGGACGGATGTCGTCCAGGCGCCCGTCGCGCGCCTTCGAAGGCAGTTCGGGATCGGCGAGCAGGGCGCGGACCATTGCGATCAGGTCGGCGTGCCCGTCGGCCAGGATCTTCTCGGCCTGCACCGGGCTGTTGATGCGGCCGACGACCGCCACCGGCGCCCGCACCACCGACTTGATGCCCGACGCCAGGTGGACGAAGAGGCCGGGCGGGAACGACCCGTCTGGAACGATGAGCGGAAACGCGTAGTAAGTCGTGCCGCTGATGCTGAAGTAGTCGAAGAGGCCGAACGCGTCCAGACGCCGCGCGATCTCCCTGCAGTCGTCCGGTGTCAGCCCGCCGGGCGTGAAGTCGTCGCCGTTGAGCCGGAGGCCGAGAGCCCGATCCGGCCCGATGGTGCTCCGCACCGCCCGGGCGGTCTCGACGACGAAGCGCAGACGGTTGTCGAGCGATCCGCCCCAGGCGTCGGTGCGCAGGTTGGAAACGGGCGACAGGAACTGGCTCATCAGGTAGCCGTGGGCGGCGTAGAGCTCGACGCCGTCGAAGCCGGCGTCCACCACGTTGCGCGCGCTCAGCACCGTGTGGGCGATGACATCCTGGATGTCCTCCTCCTCCATCTCCTTCGGCGTCTCGCGGTAGAGGAGGCACGGGATGGGCGAGGGCGCCCACGGGACGCGACGGGAGTAGACGGAGGGCGTCTGGCGGCCGTGGTGCGAGAGCTGCGAGAAGATCTTCGCGCCGTGCTCGTGGACCCGCTGCGCGATCCGGCGGTAGCCGGGAATCGCCCGCTCGTCCGAGATCAGGTTGAACCCCGGATGGGCGAGGCTGTTGGGGTGAACCACGGAGCCGCCCATCACGATGAGGGCCGCGCCGCCGCGCGCGAGGTCGCCGTAGTGCGCCGCCTGGCGCTCGGTCGGCAGGTACTCCTCGGAGGCGAACAGCGCGGCGTAGGGCGCGACCATGATGCGGTTCCGCAATGTCACCGGCCCGAGCCGGATCGGCGTGAAGAGGTACTCGAAGGCGGCCGCCATCTCAGAGCCCCGCGCACCGGGCGATGACGAGCCGCTGGATCTCAGAGGTGCCGCCGCCGATCTCGCCGAGCTTGGCGTCACGGAAGTGGCGCTGCATCTCCGTCTCCATCATGTAGCCGTAGCCGCCCATCAGCTGGAGCCCCTGGTTGGCGATCCGCATGTACGCCTCGGTGGCGAAGAGCTTGGCGATGGACGACTCGCGGTCGGACGGAAGCCCCATGTCCACGCGCCAGGCCGCCTGGTAGGTGAGCAGCCGCCCGGCCTCGATCGCGACCTGCATGTCGGCGATCTTGCCCTTGGTGAACTGGAACGCGGCGATCGGCTGGCCGAACTGGCGGCGCTCCTTGACGTACGTGATCGCCTGCTCCATCGCCCGCTGGGCACCGCCGGTGTAGATGGCGGCGATGCACGAGCGCTCGCGGGCCAGGATCTGGCAGAGGTGGTCCCAGCCCCCGTTGAGGCGGCCGAGCAACCGGCCAGCGGGGACACGAACGTCGTCGAGGAAGATCTCGGTCGTGGAGAGGCCCTTGAAGCCGAGCTTCTTCAAAAGACGGATCTCGAAACCGCGTGTGTCGCGGTCGACCAGGAAGAGCGAGATGCCCTTGTGCTTAGGGGCGGGGGCATCCGTCCGGGCGGCGACCATCGTGATGTCCGAGACGTTCGCTCCCGTGCAGAACATCTTCTCGCCCTTCAGGACCCACTCGTCGCCGTCGCGCGAGGCCGTGGTGGTGAGGGACGCGGCGTCGGAGCCCGAGCCGCTCTCGGTGATCGCCATGGCCACCCGCATCTCGCCTTGCGCGATGCGCGGCAGGTACCGCTTCTTCTGGCTCTCGTCGCCGAAGTGCGCGATGGCGTCGGCGCCCACGAAGTAGAGCGAGTAGAAGATGTGGGAGACCAGCGGCCACTGCTGGGCGAAGGCTTCCAGCGCCAGCGAGACGTCGAGCGCGCCCGCGCCGCTGCCGCCATAGGCCTCGGGGACCACGAGGGCGAACCACCCGGCGCGCGCCATCGTGTCGAGAAACGCCTCCGGCAGCTGATCCTGCTCGTCCGCTTCCTGGATCATCTGCGGCGAGGACGCCTTGAGCATGAAGTCGCGGATGCTCCGCCGCATGAGCTCCTGCTGCTCGGTGAGCTGGAAGCCGATCATGTCGCTCCTCCCTCGCGCGGCGCGCCCTCAGGCACCCAGATACTCCTTGCCCAGGTACGTCTGGATGACCCGCGGGTCGCGCGCCACGTCCTTCGGTGGGCCCTCGGCGATCTTCTCGCCGTGATGGACGACGCAGACGCGGTGGGACAGGGTCATCACCACCTTCATGACGTGCTCGATGATGAGCAGCGTCACGCCCTGCCCGTTGATGCGGCGGACCAGCTCGATCATCCCCATCGTGTCCGCCGCGTTGAGGCCCGCCATGACCTCGTCGAGCAGCAGCATCTTCGGCTGCGTGGCCAGTGCCTTGGCCAGCTCCAGCCGCTTCAGCTCCGGGGTGCTCAGGCTCCCGGCGCTCTGTCCGAGGTGCTGGCCGAGCCCGAGCAACTCCAGGATCTGGACGGCGACGGCGCGCGCCTCGGTCACGTGCCTCGTGCGCGCGAAGGCGCCCACCATCGTGTTCTCGAGCACGGTCAGCTGCGCGAACGGCTGGGGGATCTGGAAGGTCCGGGTGAGCCCCAGTCGACAGATCTCGTGCGGCCTGAGACCGACCACGCGATGCCCGGCAAAGGTGATGTCGCCGGCATCGGGCCGATAGAACCCCGAGACGAGGTTGAAGGTGGTGGTCTTGCCGGAGCCGTTCGACCCGATCAGCCCGAAGATCTGCCCTTCGTCGACGCAGAAGCTCAGCCGGTTGACAGCCTTGAGGCCCCCAAACGTCTTCGCGAGCTCGTCCACCTTCAGCAGCGCCGTCATGCAGCCCCCTCCGCGCGCGCACGCGCGACCTGCCGGCCAGTCCGCGTGCGGAGCCGCCCGGGCAGGCTCACGAGCCCCGACGGGAGAAAGATGACGACCGCCATGATCGCGAGGCCGTAGATGATGCGGCCAGCGGCGGCCCCCTGCGAGGTCGAGAGAGGGATCAGGCGGACGGCCTCGTCCAGCAACGCGAAGGCCGTCGAGCCCAGGATGGGGCCGGCCACAGTCCCCTTGCCGCCCAGGACCGAGCCGAGAACCATCCTGATGATGATGTCCAGCCCGAAGTTGGTGTCGGGCTGCAGGTAGAGAATGAACTGCGCGTGGAACACGCCGCCGGCGGCCGTGCAGAAGCCGCTCAGTCCCGCCGCCCGGAGCTTGCAGCGGTAGGCATCCACGCCCAGGGCCTCGGCGGAGTCCTCGCGCTCGCGGATGGCGAGCAGGCAGTACCCGAGCCGCGAGCGGCGCACGTGCCACGCCATCAGCGTGATCAGGACCAGCATCGTGAGGACGATGTAGTAGTAGGGCAGCGGGCTCAAGAACTGGAACTTGCCGGGCGCGTCCTTCAGGTCGAGCTGGAGCCCCCAGGTCCCGCCGAGGAACGCGCTCTCCAGCACCACGGCCCGCGTCAGCTCAGCCATGGCGAGAGTCGCGACCGCAAAGTAGATCCCGCGTAGGCCGAATCGGAAGCTCACGGCCCCGATCGCCACCGCCAGCGCCGCGCCGAGCAGGCCGCCGAGCCAGAGGCCGATCCACGGCGTGAGCCCGAGCTTCAGGTTCAGCAGCGTGACGAGGTAGCCGCCCGCGCCGAAGTAGATCGCGTCGCCCAGCGAGAGCTGCCCCGCGAAGCCGCCGACCAGGTTCCAGCTCTGGCTCAGGTAGGCGTAGAGCAAGGTCAGGATCGCGGTGCTGAGGAGCCACTCGGGGAGCCCCCAGGGAAGCCCGACGGCGGCGACGGCGAGGGCGAGCCAGCCGGCCAGCTTCACGCCCGGGCCCCGAAGAATCCCGACGGCCGCACGAGCAGGATCACGATGACGAGGCCGAGGCTCAGCGCCGCGCTCAGCGTGCCGGGGAGGAAGATCTCGCCCACGGATTGGCTCAGCCCGACCACCAGCCCTCCCACCAGCGAGCCGAGGAAGCTCCCCATCCCGCCGAGGACCACGACGACGATGGCGACAAGCACGAACTGCACACCGCGCCCCGGCGTGACGGGAAGGAACCCCGCGAGGGTGGCTCCAGCGATCCCCGCGCACGCCACGCTCAACGCGAACGCGGTCAGGTAGACCCGCTGCACGTTGAGGCCGACGACCAGCGCGCCTCGCCGATCGTCCGCCGTCGCGCGGATCGCCTTCCCCGTGTCCGTGTACCGGATGAGCCAGAGGAGCGCGCCCAGCACCGTCACCGAGGTGACGAACGCCAACAGCAGGCCCACGCGGAACGAGCCGAACGGCGTCGCCCAGATGCGGTCGAGAAAGGCGATACGGATATTGTGGAGGTCCGCGCCGAAGAGGAGCAGCGTGAGGTTCGAGAGCACGATCATCAGGCCGAAGGTCATCACGAGCTGCATGTCCTCGGGCGCCGAGAGGATCGGCTGGAGCAGCGTCCGGTAGATCACGGCCCCGGCCAGGAGGAACACCGGGATGCTGACCAGGGCGCCGAGGTAGGGGTCCACGCCGACGGCGACAAAGAGCAGGTAGGCGCCGTACATCCCCAGGCTCACGAGCTCGCCGTGCGCGAAGTTGAGGATGCGCATGACGCCGAATACGAGCGTGAGGCCCACAGCGATGAGGCTGAAGACGCCGCCGAGGAAGATCCCCTGGGTGATCGCCTGCAACAGGACGCTGGTCTGGACCATCGATCGCACCATCCCGGCTGACGTGTTGAACTTCAGTCCCAACCGACGGGTTGAATTTCGACCAATGAGTTTTCATCGGCACTCTCTCGCATCTGCGCCGGGCCGCGCAATAGAGCAAATGCATCATTTTGCTAGCGCCAATGCCTCAGGCGCTGGCGCGAGATCGGCTCTCGCGTGAGCTCTACATAGTCGATTTCGCGCAGCTATTCCGGGGTCGTGGTCGAAGCGCCCGCTCGGGGCGCGGTGACGCAGGCAGACTTCCGGTCAGCCGCGTGCGCATTTAGGTCATCGTGAACACCCCGATCGCTCCATGGTGAACGCCCAGATCGGCGCATCGTGATCGGAGCGGAGCGACGGCGGGCCACCCAAAAGTGCCGGACCCTGACCCGGCGCGTTCGCTACAATCGGGCCGCAGCCACGCAGGGCACCCGGGGCGAGCTGACTGGCGACCTATCGGTTCCGCGTGAAGACGGACAGCCATGACTCAGAAAGGAGATAAGCGTGGAAAAGATCACTTTTTTTAGCGACGGGGCAAAAATCAGAGCAAACCTTTATCTTCCTGCCAATTATAAAAATGGGGGGAAAATTCCCGGCATCGTGGTCTGCGGAGGATACACCTCTGAAAAGGAGGGCCGGAGCGCCCAAGTCGTACCACCTCTAACAGCCGCGGGCTTTGCCTGTCTTATCTTTGACTACCGGGGTTGGGGCGAGAGTGAAGGGGATAGGAATCGTCTGATCTGTTCTGAACAAGTTGAAGACATCAAGAGCGCAACTTCCTACCTTCTGCAAAGGGATGAGGTGGACGCGGAAAAGGTAGGTTTGGTGGGATTGAGTTTAGGCGGTTCCCATGTCGTGTCCGCGGGAGCAGAGGACCAAAGAGTAAAGTACGTGGTCGGGATGTTTGGAGTTGGAGATGGAGCACGATGGCTCAGGGGCATGAGGACCCTGGTGGAATGGAGGAGATTCCAAGAGGAGGTCGAAAAAGACAGCTTAGAACGCGCGAAAACCGGGAAGTCGAAGTACTGGGATTCGCTGGATGTCATGCGCCTAAGTAAGGAAGAGAAAGAGGCCTATCTCTCAACCCACAAGAAGACAGAGATCTCCTTGAGCTCCGCTGAAAGTCTAATGAACTATAGACCAGAGGCTGTGGCGAACAGAATTTCTCCAAGGCCGATCTTCTTTGTTCACACAGAATCCGAATTGCTGGTTCCCTATGAGGAGACGATTTCTATGTGCAAGATGGCTGGAGAACCCAAGGATCTTTGGATCATCCCCTCTTCGTTAGTCAAGATGCATTTTGATGTCTATAAGAGCCCTGGGCCTTGCGATGAAGTGATGAAGGTGGTCACGGATTGGATTAAAGGGAAGCTGAAAATTTGAGGTTTGATGTATCCCAAGGTGAGAGAGGCTCAATGTCGCAGACAATGGACAGAATGCGCGGATGCCGGCCCACGATTGTCCAGATCGGAAATCCCGGTTGAAGGGTTTCGTCACCCATATCCTGTGATAACCGGAAAAATTGCCGCGTATTAGTCGGTCCCCGGTACAGCAAAAGCCTGCAAGACTCCACCATCAATCACGATCTCGGTGCCGGTGGTATAGCTGGAGGCGTCGGAAGCCAGGTAAATCGCGGCTCCGACTATTTCATCGGGTTCGCCGATGCGTCCCATAGGCGTCATGTTGGCCATGGTTTCTTTCTGCTTTTTGGCCTCTTCCGGCGGAAGATGGAACCAGTGCGAATCTAACAGCTTCGTGCTGATCGGCCCGGGGGCAATCGCGTTCACCTGAATATTGAAGGGCGCTAGCTCTGCGGCAAAAGCCCTGGTTACCATTCGGACGCCGGCCTTGGAAATACTATAAATACTCGCTCCAGGTTCCGGCTTGAAGCCATCGATGGAGGTGATATTTATTATTTTCCCCCCGCCCTGCTTCTTCATGATCCTGGCGACAGCCTGGCTGGAAAAGTAAAGCCCTTTCAGGTTCAGGTTTATGATGGTGTCCCAGAGACGCTCGTCGGAATCCAGCACGGTCCCGATCGCAGGAGTGGTACCGGCATTATTGGCCAGTATATCGATCCTGCCGAACCTGTCCAACACGGTGCTGACCATCTTGTTGATCTCTTCCATCTTCCCCAGGTGCGACTGGACAGGTAGTGCCTCACCCCCGAAGGCCTTTATTTCCGCAGCAGTAGCTTCAAGGTCGTTCATCTTACGGCTGGCAATCGCAACCTTGGCACCGGCGTTGGCAAAGCCCTGGGCAATCGCCCTTCCGATACCTCGGCCACCGCCCGTTACGATCGCTACCTTGCCTTCAAGAGAAAATCTCGAAAGATCGAACATCTTCTAACCTCCTTTCATGAGTTGAAGGGAGTTGTCCCGCCGGCTGTTGGACTTGGCTGAGCGGCGGCGGTCCCGCATTATAGCTTGCGCGCCTGCGACACCTCGATGTGAGTGCTCGCAGCGACCGTCTGCGGGCATACCGACATAGCCACCCCCTTCTTCAAGATCGTTCCTGAGCCTTCCCTGGTCCTCGCCGAGAAATCGCCGCGGCTCAGAAGAGCCTGTCGACTCACGCCAGTGCCGCCACCAGCGTCTCGAGCTCCTGATGGCCTTTGATCCGGCGGAAGGGCGTCGCTGCCCGCCCGAGCCCCAGGCCCGCCCAGCGCCGAATCATCGCAGCGTCGTGCCAGCGCTTGACGTTGCGCGTGACGTGGCGCACGGTCCCGATCAGGTTCTCGATGCAGTTCGTCGTGGCGAAGAAGCGCTGCAGCCGCGTCGGCAGGCCGAGGGTCAGCACGGTGAGGCCAGCGGAGCGCAAGCTCGAGGGCCGGGTGCGGCCCCGCGAACGGCCCCGCGTCGATGCGGGCGTCGATACCCCACGCATCGCGCAGGGTCCCACCCGGCAGCCGGACACATCCCACGACGGCGGCCGAGGCGCCCGACTGCCGCGCGATGAATTGCTCCAGGCCCTGGCGAAGGCGATCCTCCGCCCGCTCCACGGCAGCCCCGGCGCTCACGTCCACCGCCGCATCTCGTGCTCGGCGATCTTCACCTTGTGGACCTCGTCGGCGCCGTCTCCCAGCCGCAGGATGCGCGCGTAGCGCCACATCGCGGCCAGCGGCACGTCGTCGGTGACGCCGAGCGCGCCGTGCACCTGGATCGCGCGGTCGACGACCCGGCAGGCGGTCTGGGCGCACAGCACCTTGGCCATCGAGATCTCGGGCCACGCTTCCTTCTTGCCCTCCGTGTCCATCTTCCAGGCCGCGTGGAGCATCATCAGGCGCGCGGCCTCCACCTCGATCCTGGACTTCGCGATCATGTCCTGGACCATCTGCTTGTCCGCGAGCGGTCCGGCCCCGACGACACGCGTGGCGGCGCGGCGGCACATCAGCTCCACCGCGCGGTCGGCCATGCCCACCGCCCGCATGCAGTGGTGGATGCGGCCGTGCCCGAGCCTCGACTGGACGGCGGCGAACCCGGCTCCCTCCTCGCCGAGCAGGCTCCGCGCGGGCACGCGGACCTCGTCGAAGCGGATCTCGCACTCGCCGGGGCTGCTGATGTGGCCGAAGACCGGCGGCGAGCGGAGGATGGTGACGCCCGCGGTCTCGGTCGGCACGAGCAGCAGGCTCACCCGGCGGTGCCGGGAGCCGTCGGGATGCGTCACGGCGGCGACGATCAGGATCCGCGCGTGCATGGCGCCGGTGGTGAACCACTTGCGCCCGCTGATGACCCAGGAGTCGCCGTCCCGCACCGCGCGCGTCTGCATCTGCGTGGGATCCGAGCCGGAGGTCATCGGCTCCGTCATGGAGAACCCGCTCCGGATGCGCCCCTCCAGCAGCGGCTCGAGCCACTGCGCCTTCTGCTCCGGGGTCCCGTACTGGGCAAGGATCTCCATGTTCCCCGTGTCGGGCGCCGAGCAGTTGAAGACCTCCGACGCCCACACCACGCGCCCCATGATCGCCGCCAGCGGGGCGTACTCGACGTTGGTCAGCCCGGCGCCGTACGTGGGATCAGGGAGGAAGAGGTTCCACAGCCCGGCCTCGCGGGCCCGCTGCTTGAGCTCCTCGAGGATCGCGGGCCGGTGATGCCGGTTGCCGGAGGCTTCGATCTGCTCGTAGAACACCCGCTCGTTCGGATACACCTGGCGCGCCATGAATGCCGCGAGCTGCTCGACCAGCATCCTGACCTTCGGGGACGAGGCGAAATCCATTGCGCGGTGTCTCCTTATGAACCGTCGAGTCGCATGGCG